>JANYDV010000167.1 GCA_025363505.1 Bacteroidota bacterium | reverse complement strand
GCATTCACACCGTCCATCTCGACGGAGCAAAATTTTCGAGCGGCACGTATTATGCGCGCATCTCAACCGGCTTCGGTGAGGTGAAGACAGTGAAACTGGTGAAGCAATAGGAGAAAGATTCTTAGTAAGAAGAACAGCCCCCACTTTTCAATTTGCAAAAGTGGGGGCTGTTCTTAAATTTGAAAGGGAATTGACTTTATTATGGTCGGCGTGGCGGGATTTGAACCCACGACCCCTACTACCCCAAAGTAGTGCGCTACCAGGCTGCGCTACACGCCGTAAGAAGTTAAGTAATAACAGGTTATTGTCCTACCACGTTCCGAAGTCTTCCTTGTACCTATTTAGTGCACAATTAACAAGACCTGGTGCCGGTATTATTTTTCTATTTCGAGTCTTAAATAGACCTATTCGTTTCTATGATTATTTAGTAAAGTATTATATATCAATAAGATAACGAAAGTCCTGCTTTTGCGTATAATTTATCAAACTTGCGGATATTTGTCATATATTTGTGTTGATAAGATGTGCGTAAGTTGTGAAACAGGGGGGATAAACCCTGTGTTGAATTTAGTGAGGGTTTGAAATAAGCCAATACTTGAAACAATGAATATCTACGACGATTACGATCCATTTGCATTTGAGGATGAATCCGGGGATGGTTCGAAAGAAAGCCATGATGATCGGCGTAAGTATTTTGAAGAAGAACTTACGCGCTTCCGTGACGAGAAGCTGGACAAAGAACCGAAGCAGCGTGCATTTCTCAACCCTGAAATCCTCGAAGAATTAGTTGATTATTGTATCGAGAATGAAAAGCTCGAAGAGGCATTGCATTATAGTAAACTCCTAACCGAGCACGCACCATTTAGCGCTCAAGCGTGGTCGCGCCGAGGGATGCTCGAAGCTCATCATAATGATTTCGAAAACGCGCTCCAATCATATCAGCGTGGTTTGGCACTCGACCCGATTGATTCAGAGTTGATTACTAATTACGGCGTAGTCCTTGAGTCACTTGGCAATCTTGATGAAGCCTTAGAAATGTTCGATAGGGCACTTTCGATAGAACCGTCGAACGATGAAGCCCTTTTTAGTAAAGGTATTTGCCTTCAAAAAGCAGATCGCTACCGCGAAGCTGCGGCTATTTTTAGTTTTCTTGTCCCCAAAGAAGAATACGCCAAAGATGCTCTGTACGAACTTGGCTTTTGCTATGATTCGTTAGATGAATTTGAGAAGGCAATCTCTTCTTACGACGCTCACCTCGATCTAGACCCTTTCAATCATAGCGGTTGGTACAACCTCGGTATCGTCTATAACAGGATGGGGATGTATAACAAAGCTATTTCCTGCTATGAAATGGCGCTTGCGATCAAAGAAGAATTTCCTGCGGCATGGTACAATCGGGGTAATGCATACGCCAATGTCGGCAAACTCAACGAGGCAATCGAATCGTATAAAGAATGTCTCAAGCACGACCCGGAAGATGTTAGCGCTTGGCACAATCTCGGCAACGCTTATGAAGAGCTTTTACGCTGGCGCGATGCCATCCGTTGTTTTACCCAAGCATTAAAATTTAATCCGAGACATTCGGAAAGTTATTTTGGTCGCGGTTCGTGCTATGATGCGCTCGATCACCCACGTAAAGCAATCGAAGACTACGATGCGGCACTGGCGATCAATAATAAAAGCTCGGAGTTGTGGTATGCCAAAGCCGACGCGCTCTATAATCTCGGGCGTGTAGCTGATGCCTTGCTTTCGTATAAAATGGTGTTGGAACTGACACCCACCGATTTTGAAGCGTGGTATGATTTTGCCGAAACACTGGTAGAAGACCGTCGCTATAGCGAAGCTGCCAACGCCTACGAACAAGCTTCGCTTCTCGAACCCGAATGGGCAGATTCGCACTACGGCAGGGCAAAGGCACTTTATCTCAGCGAGATGATGGTCGAAAGTGCTGTAGAGCTGATGATTGCTTTCCGAATAGACGAAACAAAACGCAAAAATTTTGAATCCGAATTTCCAACACTCGGAAACGAAGAAGCTTTTAGGCAGTTGGAGGAGATAGTTGCGAGGCAAAGTGATGAGGGTAAATCTTTGACCAGAGAGCCGGTTATGTAAATATCCGTTTCGGAAGGGAATAACCACTTCTTCTTGAATGTACAATTGTAAGAATATACACTGTCGAATTATCAATGGGAAAGATTATTCGATATGGTTTACATTGAACTTCACGAATGTTTGTGCTATTTCTTTTGGGTAACTTTCGCCCTCTTCGTGGGAAATATTCAAGTTTATTACTGGTTTCAAAAATTCTGCTAACTATCAGATTTACGTAGAACTGGAAATCACATTATAGGTAAGAGGCGATTTCTTCAATATCTTTCAAGGCATTTCCGACCAAACTACTTCAACCACTTGCCTAATCGTTTCCTGTGCCTTTTCGTGAGTAAAAGTCTTTTCCTCAGCTATATCTTTCTCGCCTTGCTCTGTCGTTTGGAGTACGTACATTTCGTAGATTATATCATCGTAGCTCGCGTGATCATCTAAACGCGAAATGAGACTGAGAGCAGCCTCTTTAGGTACGATTGTTGTAGTTGCATTTTGCATAATTACAAAACTTAGGCGAAATCAGTATACTTCGGAAAGCAAACTGCTGTAATGCAAAGAAAAAA
>JANYDV010000132.1 GCA_025363505.1 Bacteroidota bacterium | reverse complement strand
ATTGTCAAATACAATGATACAACCAAAATAGTAACTGACGTCTGCTCTCCGATCAATTGTGAGCTGAATTGTTCTTTCAGTACTAATTCAGCTTTCTCATACTGACCCACCGAGATCAGCGTCTCGATATATCGAAGTGAGAACCGGTAAAACACCCAGACATACTCGGAGGGGTTGGCATTGGTATAGACCGACTCAAAGAGAGCGATGCTTTCGTCAAGCCGCCCGATATTGATATACGCATCAGCAATCTGCAGTTGTATGCGAATGCGTTCTCGCGGAAAAATAGTAGGATCAAGATGAACACTGTGCCTCTGCAACTCTTCGAGATAGTGCAAACTGAGATTCGGATTCTTTTCTATATTTTGATGATACCAACAAAGTGACCCAAGCGTAAAATAATATAAAAGCCGGTGTTGAGACAGTTTTGCCATTGCCTCCAGCTCTTTCAAACGAGCGTATGATGCTTCTACCGATAATGTATTTTTACGAGGATCTACGAGCTGTGTCTGTAATAATCCGGTACGTATTCGATATGCCTCCATAGCAAGCACTGCTTCGGGGTCGTTGTCGCTGATCGATGCTATATAAAGAGCTTCATATTTTACAATGAGCTTCCAATCAAAAAGATTAAACGAAAATCGTTGTAGTTGTAAATAGACCGTCAAATAAAAATTTGAGAGTCGTTGCGGATTTTGGTCGGGCGCAGTGTGATTGATAAATTGTTTTTCAACGATACGAAGTTGCTTTTTATAATGGGTCGGAAGATTTTTGAGCGATAGTAAGTCTAATAGTTCAATCTTACTGTCGGGTCGTAACAGCTCATAACAGGAGTGCAATAATAATGATGTGATTTCATAGAGGTGTTCTTTGCTAAGCCCGAGTTTGTTTATTTCAATCAACAATGACTCTTCGGGCATCGCTCTTGAGACGATCATCAGTTTCAGCACTTCCTTTTTTTTTCCACGCAATGGCATTGCATTCACAAGAGCGAGTTCATCGCTGTTGAGAGTAGCTATAAATTGCTGAAATAAACGCATAGTGGTCTCTTCTGAAATTCAAATCTGTTCTCCTACAACAGTGATTTTCTAAAACGAGTGCAATTCCGTAGTGTTTTTGTATAACCTTAGCTGAAGATGCGCATTTTTTACAATTTGTCTTGTCCTTGAAGTCGGGTGCTATTGTAATTTGTCATGCCCGCGAAGGAGGCGTCATTCGCATTTTGTCATGCCCGCGAAGGCGGGCATCCAGTACCCGTCACGTGGATTCCCGCCTACGTGGGAATGACAATTTTGGTGGGTCCACCTAGGTGGGAATGACCAAGCGGTATGGATTTTCGCCTGACAGAGGAGGGGGTTGTTAGTTGAAGCATATCACTGCCAAACAAGTATTTAAAATAAAACTGCACCTGAGGTTTCAGGTGCAGCGCTTATTATCCCGTGGCAAACCTATATACAACATTCTTTGGTGGATGGATTTCCCTTATCCACTATATTTCCTACTAAGGCTTAAAGAGCAAAATCTTTGTAAGCATCTGATAAAACAATGGCTTACAGTTTTTTGTGTCTTCTAAGATGTACAAATATACGAGAGTATTTGTGTTAATACAAGTATAAATTAACCCCAACCTTAGTGTTATGTCCTTAAAAAACTTGAAGAGCGGTTTGACTTGATGATTTCTCATCTTACCAAACCGCCCTTGCATTCTTTCCCCCGAAAGAAATCGTGTTATTGAATCATGATCTTCTGCGATCCGACCAAGTTACCTGCTTGTACTCTGACGATGTACACGCCAGGTTTTAAGCCGCTGAGATCTAATTGCACTTTCTGTTCGCTTCCTGCATCAACTGCGCCGGAGAACACGTTCTTGACGACATTGCCCATTGCGTCGGAAATGACGATCAGAACATTGACTTGCGTGTTCGCACTGTTCGCTGGCAAGGTGTAGCTGAATGCCGCCGTTCCGCCGTTGAGTACAGGATTTGGCGTGACCGGTGTCATTGCTAACTGGGTCTGTGGGTCGCCGTTACCTGGTGTGCCTTTGCGCGGATTTGGTTCGCCCATACAAGCATTTTTCACGCGAATGAAAATTGACTGATGGCTGCGCATAATAAAGATGACCTCTTTACGAAGCTCTTGCATCGCCTGTTGATTGCTCCGAAGGGCTGCGGTGATACGTTTGATAGCCGATGTATCCTTCGCCTGACGTGCACGACGCAATAAGCCTTCCAAGTTTTTCGATGAAGCCTCTAATGAGCGCAATGAATCAAGATCATTCACCAGGATTCGTGCTGAGTCTGCAGGGATATTCTGCAAAAAGACGAGCCAACAGGAGTCAGAAAGACCAAAGGTGCGTGGGCTGCCGACTTTCGGGCGACCGCCATCTTTTGGTCCTTTGGTATTAACGGTGTCTCGTGGTTCTTTGGTGATGGTCGTATCGCGATGACCCTTAGTTGTATCTTTTGGGTCATCCGGTCCGCCGCGCTGTGCAAAGCCGAGGGAGCTTGCAAGCACCAGCATCAATATCGCTGCTAAAAATGTATTTGATTTTTTCATGGTCGTAATAATTATGTTTAAGACTGATTATACACGTCTGTCTTCTGGTACAATGACACGGCATCTCACAAAAAGTTTAAATAAATCTCAATTATTATTAAAATAAATAAAAATTGCCGTTTCCGGGCTTCTTTAGCCGATTTTTATCCTATCATTTATAAAAACCTGACTCATTTACGTATGCTCATCAGTAGGTGGGGAATCCAATCCATCAAACCAAAAGATAGGGCAAACCTTCGTTTAGGCGTTTTTCACCAACTCTTTATACATCCCGAATAAAAACTCCAACCGTTCAAGCTCCGTTTTGAATGCCGCTTTCCGATAACAGGCATCTACTGCCGAATCGAGTTTGCGGTGTGCATCGAGCAAGACTTTCGGCATTGTGTTCGGATCGTAAAGATCGGCAAGTGTTGCATCAGGAAATTCCTTTCGTGCATCAAGCACTGCCTGTGCCGCTTCTTCTACTTTTTTCTTTTGTGATTCTGTAGGTGCTGATGGCCAAGGGTAATTGTTATAGACGAGATT
>JANYDV010000161.1 GCA_025363505.1 Bacteroidota bacterium | reverse complement strand
CACTGGACTTTACATTGACAGTCGCGATCTTGCCGGCAACCTTAAAGTCCATTCCTTGGGTACGATTAATAATATGAATCTTCTGCTTTTTTTCGCCGATAAAACCGTACTTCGGCATAATGATGCGAACGTCGTGGTTATACATCCTCAGAGCCTGAGGTAATGCCGAACTTACGTCAGCAAGCCCACCGGTCTTGGCATACGGGTAGACCTCGCTTGATACGAAAAGAACACTTCGGGTCGGGAAAGGCGCTTTTTCTATCTCTTGCATATTCTCTTCGTAAATTGTAATATAGAGTAGTCTATCCGAGATTACGGATATATTTATGCAAAAATACGGAATTTTCCTTCATTTCTCGGTAGTTTCACTATAGTCATGGTATCCGAAGTCCCCATTCGGAAAGTTTTGTGTCAAGAAAAAACAAGAAAATACCCTTATGAAAAGTAAAATCGTTCGTTACTATTGTATAATCGCCTTGCTCCTATTGTCGTTCGGGGCATCAAGTGTCTTCGCTCAAAATGATGAAATTGTGGTCACCCCCAACCGCGGCTCATCTGACCTTTGTGGTTTTAAGATCACCGTAAAAAATAAAAACGGTACACTCTCACCGATCGATGGACTTAAATTAGAGATTACCTCGCTCAATGGGACAATCTTTACTGATGCTGCTGCTCCCTTCAAGCCGGCACAATGGGCTAATGGCTTTAGTGATATGATCGATAGTTTTTACGCAGTGGTCAATCCCATTGCTCCGGGTGCGAGCCTGAGCGGATTCGGATTTGCTTATACCAACAATGGTACGATAGAAGTTGATAATCCGATCTCGATCACTTGGACAACCCTCAATCAAGGTAATGTGATTTCGACCGGTACGATCAACCCGACCTGTGTGTCATTTCAGTATTTTAATAAGTACGATACTGTCACGTCTTCATCATCAATGAATGGCACTGACCCGTGCTTTAATTTTACTGCAATCAACCGCAATGATCTTGCTGCGTCAATATATTATTTACGTTTTCAATTATTAAGCACAAACTCAGGCACACTTCGTCCTTCGAAGGTTGTCCCACCTGCCGGTTGGACGGTTGATTCTGTTACTGCCTATAACGCTTATTTTCATACCGATCAAAATCCGGTGATTCCTGGCTCTCCGGTTTCGCCATTCGCTATTTGTTTGCGGGCAAATAGTTTGGTGACCAAACATAATTTTGCTTGGCAAGCATTTGATCAGCAACATTATCTCATTGACCGTGATACACTATTCAACCTTCCGGGCACCGCAACGGGAGCCCCCGACAATGCCGACGAAATTACGGCAAGTGCTATTAGTGGCTGTCTCTATCAAGCAACGGTAAAGAATTATCACGTCTCGAACGTGCTTCAACCGAGCAGAATCACGAAAATTATTTTGAAGCCTCTGACTTCAGGAGTCCTGTTCGATGCCGCACCAAGTGCACCGCTCCATTGGACAAAAGTTTTTACTCAAGACAGTATTGTTTATGCTGCCGATTCTGCGCAAAACGGAATTCCGAGCGGTACGATCTCCAATGCTATTCGTTTTTCGGTTACGGGTACTACTACTACCGATTTCAATATCGGTTGGCAGACATTCCGTACGGCAGGGTTATTGAGTTCGGGACAGTTCACGACTAAGTGCACCGTCGAATCCCCTCGTAAGGATTCTGCCTTCATTAGTCCGGGTACAAATGAATGTAATTTCAAACTTACCATATCGAATAAGCATAATACGCCGCCATCCGATCTGAGCGAAATTACAATCAATATTCCCGACAATACCGGGCAGATCGTGGGCAGTTCGAGTTCTTCAGCTTGGAATTTCACCAATCTCTCGCCTCGAAGTGTAAAGTTTTCGAGCGTGAGTACCTTACAAAGTACCGGGCAGTCGCAAGATCTGAATTTTACATTCGTACCGAAAACACCAGGTCAGGCTGTTGATCTCACATGGTCAACGTTCGACCAAAGTGGACCGAATGCCATCTCGACCGGTAAGATACCGATCAGTTGCACGCCGGTGGTATCATTGTGTGATACTGTCTGGAAAAATCCGGTCGACATTGATTCATGCACCTATGAATTCACGGTGCAAAATCGTAATACCGCCAACATCACACTCTTGACGCTTACGCCGAACAAGAGTTGGACTATTGATAGCGTTGGGACGACACCGGGTTGGACAACGCAACTCGACGGCGGACACTCGACCGTTCAATTCTCCAATGATGCGGGCTTACCTGCCGGTCAGCTTCTGAAGGGGTTCGGAGCAAAATTTCTTGGCTATAACACCACCGATTCATTCCAAGTCATTGCCGTAACGCATGATATCAATAATAAGACCTGCACGACCATCATTCCGATGTACTGCAGTTCACGGTTTAAAGATGGTGTCCGTGGCGACCCGACACTCAATCCGCAGGGTCTGGCTAATCTCGTGATCGTACCGAACCCGACACGCTCAACGAGCAAATTACTTGTTGATGTGCGTTCGCAGCAACGTGTAACTATTACAGTCTATGATGTGCTGGGAAATACTGTTTCATCGGTCACTAACCAAATCTATGCACCGGGTTCGTATGAATTCCCGATCAGATTGAGTGAGCAATCAAGCGGAAATTATTACATTCGTATCGAGACTCCGTACGGCTTAGTCACTAAGCGTGTGATTAAAGAGTAAGACGAAAAATAATTGATATTCGAGAAGCCCGATTATTTATATAGTCGGGCTTTTTCTTTGATAAGATCTTTAACAATCTCGTGCATTGAAGGATGAACCGTGATTGTCGAGAGGTATTCCGTTATTGTTTCTGATTTGATATTACCGGTGAGGATATCTCTGAGAACATAAAATATTTGCACTTCCCCACCACCGCCGGCGATAGTCATCCCTTTGCGATGTGCGTGTTTTATCCCGCGTGTAATCAATTGCAAGATATATTTCTCAGGTTTCTGTTCCTTGATCTCAATGATGATTTCAAGAAATCGTAATTGCAAATCAAGTGCGAAAACAAACTGTGATGCATTATTCCTGGAAAACCCGTTATGAAGCTCTGTCCGAGCGCTAAGGAGATTATGCTGAAGTAGTGCGGCTTGCGTTTGGTAGATCGCACCACAGGTGGCGATAGGGTTATTGCCTGAGAGAGAAAATGGCTTGTACCCAAAATTTAATAATTCATTCACTACCTCATACTTTTTAAGTGCGAGTGCCGATCGGACAAATCGATCGAGATGAAACCCATACGAACGGAAGAACTCCACGCCTTGTGATTTATATTGTTGATGATAAAGTTTGTATGCCTTCTTAATGTTGCCGAGCGAAAATTCATAACTCGCCAGACGAAGACCTAACTTGGGTAATTCATCAACACGGATTGATTCGGGAAGTAAATAAATTTGACTCGATAATGTTTCTATCACTTCGGCAAGCTTCGAGGCATCGGGTGCGAACGCTGAATAATAAATAAATAGCGTATAAGCCAAGTGATACTGCGCAATGGGATGCTTGTATGGCTTTAATCGGCGACTGATCTCTTGTAATTTTTCCAACACTTCTTTCTTTGCAATCGTCGGGTCATAGCGTGTTGGGTTCACGATCGCTACGAGCAAGTTTCCCAGCTCCGCACAGATCTCAGCATGGATCAGATCAGCCGGTTGGGGGTTGGGATTGGTACGCATATATAACTGCAATACCCCATGATAGACACGACGATCAAAACGCACAGTCGTTGTGCCGGCAATCGTATGAAGGACTCGAAGGTAAAACTCATGTTGCTGCTCTTGGCTGGCTTTGTTTTTTTTGAGTTCGATTTCCTGTTGGTGAAGTTCTTTTTTGAAGTGTGAGGGCAGACCGTGTCCTTGCAAAAACAATAACAAACGCACCCCTCCTTCGGGGACAAACGCACGATAGGCACGTTGCAACACCATCGAGAGTGTTGAATACAAATGGCTGGATGTCATCTCCAGCTCTTGTGCTTTGCGCTCGATCTTTTTTTCATCACCGGGATCTTCGATAATGATTTTGAGGATTTCGCGCTGCTTCCCTCGCAGTTCAAGTTGTGAAAGCACAGCTCGTTCCGGCGGCAATAGTGTCGCTACAAATTCAGATAAAAGACTCATACCGAAGATAATTCCCCGTCATTCCGAACAGAACAAAGCATACCAAGAATAGGAGACTTCCCTATTCGGAACGTCTCAGATTCTTCACTTCGAAATGAATGACTGCGTAGTTGTGTGTTGTGTGTTTACGTTAATAGTTACTTAACGAACGATAGTCATTGCCCGGCTTTCAACAACACCGGCGGCATCAAGACGATAGTAGTACGTACCGCTTGCCAAACGACTTGCATCGAATGGTATCGTGTAGGTGCCACTTCCGTGATAGCTGTCGGCAAGTGTTGCCATTAACTCTCCTCGCGCATCAAACACTTCGAGTGTTACGCGAGCGCCTTCGGCAAGATCGAACCTGATCTCGGTGTGGGACCTGACAGGATTCGGATAGTTTTGATACAGTAATGCTGATGGGGGTCTGCTTGTGGGTGAAACGCCGTTGATCGGATTCTTGATCAAATTTTGCATCGTCGCAGAACCGTTAATCGGGAATTGCGACAAGAAATCTGCCTGTGTCGATAATTCAGGTTTGTTCAAGATCGACTT
>JANYDV010000105.1 GCA_025363505.1 Bacteroidota bacterium | reverse complement strand
GTGCCTTCTCCGCCGTGATCAAATGAGCATAGACTTCGTGCCGCAGGTTTGGCAAATAAATACCACCGAATACACCATGCCAATAGGGATCATTGCATTGCGAAGCGAGTAGGTGATCGTAAGCCGCAGTAACATCTTTATCCGTATGATCGAGCAAGTCGAAGCGGCGGCTTGTCGAAAGCATTCGTTTATGTAAATGATTTGATTCGGGATATTTTACAAAGAAGTTTCTCCAGAAACCCCCTCTGACAAACTGGAGATTTTCTTGATGATTCGGTTCTTTTTCTAAATCATGAACGAAGGATTCATAGCGAGCATTCACATCAGCTCTCGGCAATGCCCACTGCATCATCTCGGCATAGCTTGCATTCGGCAAATAAATTCTACCCCTCGGTTTATGGGCTTTGAGTGCTGCGGAGAAATGCATCATCTTGATCCACGAAGCATTCTCATTAATCTTCGTGAAAAATTCTTCGAGCCATCCTTCTCCATACACATGATCAAACGTCTGGGGCCAGACCCCAAACTTCTCACCATCATCTGCAAAGGTAATAATCTGGTCTCCACTTTCGCTTGCATTGTCTCGTAAGACTTTGATTGTCTCATCAACCGATTGAAATGGTATGGTATATCGCAATGCTTTCGAGATGGGGAATACTCCGATTGTATTGCCTTGATCTTCAGTTAAGTAATACCCGGTCAGATCGCTATCGGTCAAACCTGCAGCACGGAAATGTGTATCATCAAGGATGACATATTTCATCCCGGCTTTTGAAAGGGGAGTGACCAGTTGCTGCTCCCATACACGTTCGGCAAGCCACATTCCTGTCGAAGGATAGACGAAATGCTCCCGAATGAAATCTGTGAGCTTTGTTATTTGGGAGTGCTTGTCTCGATCACTAATAACAGCAAGAATAGGCTCATAAAAACCACCGCCAATCATTTCGAGCATCCCCGACTTCACCATCTCTGCGAGCATCGAAATATATTCCGGTTTATGCTCAACAAGCCATTGAAGGAGTATGCCGGAAAAATGTGTTGAAAATTTTACCTGATGTGTTTTTGCTAATTCAAAGAATGGTTTGTAGGATTTTTCGAATGCTTCTTCAAAGACGTAGTCAAAATTGCCAATGGGCTGGTGATTATGAGTCCCGAAACAAAAGGTAACCGATTTCATAAAAGTATTCTCTACGGTTTATTACAACAGCATTGTAACACGAACCACTTTCTTTTCCTCTTTTATAAAATCATCATAATTGTTGAGTGCCAGCGGCGATGCTTCGGCTGTACGAACACCCTTAAGCTTTTTTGTGCGACCAATTTCTTCGGTTAAGTCCCCACCTTTGAGTGAGAGAAGTGTTGCCCCATACTTCATAATCGGTTTTGTCCAAGTCACAAGATCGTCGAGTTGTGCAACGGCACGAGAAATAATGACATCGTAGTATTTTGCGTGCCAATCGCGCTTTGCAAGAACTTCTGCACGATGGGAAATCGCACGAACATCTGTAAACCCAAGAACGTCGAGCATTGATTGTACCGCGACAATTTTTTTTGCGATCGAATCGCACAAAACGATATTCAGATCCGGACGGACAATTTTTAGTGGTATGCCGGGCAATCCGCCGCCGGTACCAATATCAAATACTTTGCTACCCTGCTTAAAATGGAAGCCTGTCACATCAGGCATCGCAACCGTAAGTGAATGTAAGATATGCTTTCCAATAATATTTTCTTCATCTTTCCGAGAGATGAGATTCACCACCTGATTGGTTTTTTTTAACAAGTTGGAATACAATTCGAGTTGTGCGCACTGTTGCTCATCCAAGGCAAGACCATTCGCCGAAGTAATGGCTGCTAGTTCAGGGATGGTCATTTATTTTGCAGCAAAACATTTTTTGAGGAAAGCGAGTGTATGCTTCATAGCATCCTCAGTTGCTTCTTTATTGAATTTCGGATTACTTGGGTTTGCAAATCCGTGAACAGCATCATAATTATATACCGTAACTTTTTTCTTTGCCGTTTTCATTGCGGCTTGGAAATCGGTTACTACTTTTGGAGAAATATTTTGGTCTTGTGTTCCGAATATTCCAAGAACAGGGCAATGCAAGCGTTCAAGTTTTGCTTGGTCTGTTTCAGGCATACCATAATATAATACGCATCCAACAATGCGTTTATCATCCTTATGCAATGGCTCAGGATTCAGCGCCGCTTGCATGGACCACGATCCACCCATACACCAACCAATAGTCGCGTAATGTGCTTTTGCAGGGAAGTGAGTATATGCGCCGCCGATAATAGACATCGCGCGTTCAGGTTTCAAGGCTTTGATGAGTTTCAATGCATCATCAGCAACAGCCGCGATTTGTCCGTCATAAAGATCAACCGCAACAACTATCACACCAAGCTCTTTGCTTATTCGCTCGGCTTCTTGTTTAATGTAATCATTCAAACCCCACCACTCGTGGAACATTAAAAGGATTTTGCTCGAATCTTTTCCGTGAGCTACAACGTAGGCATTCGCATTCTTGCCATCAGGGCAAGCAAACGAGATCATTTGTCCTCCGGTAAGTTCACCCTTAAATGGCAGTGGGTCGAGATGCTGCTTCACAAACAGAGGATCAGATGCAAATGTCTGCATAGCTGTCTGAGCATTATATGCTGTTGCGTTAGCGCTGCAGCAAGAATGCTGACTGTATGCGGTGATACTATAACAGCAAAAAAGAATCAAGAAAATCGCGAAGTTTTTCATCGTTGTCTTATCATATTAATTCCATACGACAAACACAGCAAGTATGAATTTAATTTGTTGCAAATATATCAGGATCTACTTTAATAGGATTTGCGCCATTCACTGACAAGCTCTGAATATTGCAGCGAAAGCATCTCCGCAATCTCAGGTGTTTCGGCATCAACTAATATCTCGCAATACGGTCGTTCTTTTTCAGGGATAATCAGCACATAAGCGTTACTGCCTTCAATTGGCTGGAAACGAATGCCATCAATCAAAATTCGAGGCAGATGTTTCGTTTGTTCAACAGCGCGACGCATTACCGTACCAAGCTGATCTTGCGGAC
>JANYDV010000087.1 GCA_025363505.1 Bacteroidota bacterium | reverse complement strand
CTCGTGCTTTTACTTGGTTATTTAGTCGTCGTGCCACTGGGCATTATGTACGGCTCACGCCGTAAAAAAACGGAGCCCGTCAAAAACAATACCACTCCCCTGTAATTTTTCCATCTGATTTTCAGAAAATAAAAAAACCTCATTCTACTGAATGAGGCTTTTTTGTTTTCTACCGGATTTGGTATCTTTAACTGTTATTAAACTATTGAGACGTTCTTAATTCAACTCCTCGAGCAACGCGACGTAGATTTTTCTTTCATCCCGATCCACTTCTACTATTTCTTCTCCGCTCATGGTGATGAGGCGTTCTGTGTTGTCGGTTAATTCTAAGACAAGGATATTTCCGGCGGGCATTTCGATGAGGTCTTTTACTGTGCCGATTTGTTTTTTCGTTGCCTCATCAAATACGAGCATCCCCGGATATTCATCGAGATATGCCAATCCATCAGGCAGTGACAAGCGATCGGATGCGCCAATCAATAACTCTGCATTACGATAGAGTTCGGCTTCGTTGCGATCCGGAATTTCTTTGAATGAAAATAGTAGTCCCTTTGATGTTTGTTTTTTAGATGCGAACGTCAGTGTCACCACTTCCTTCTCGCCTTTCTTTCGGGCGAAAATCGTTTTGAGTTTTTCGAATCGGGCGTTATCAAATGTAAACGACTCGATGGCAACCTCACCGCGAACTCCGTGCGGTTTACGAATTACGGCGATCAGGATTAGTTCTTCAGTCATATTAATCTTCTAAAACAAAAAAGCGATCTCCTATCGGAAACCGCTTTTTATGTTTGACACACGATTCGTATTACTCAGCAGCAGGCGTTTCTGTCGCAGAAGCTTCAGGAGCGGCTTCGGCAACCGGCGCCTCAGCAGCGGCTTTTGCAGCCTCTTTCTCTGCTTCGGCAGCAGCCTTCGCATCGGCAGCGGCTTTCTCCGCATCAGCTTTTGCTTTCTCAGCATCGGCTTTTGCTTTTTCGGCAGCAGCAATTGCAGCTTTTTCAGCCTCAGCAGCAGCCTTCTTCTGTTTAGCCGAGATCGTTACCTTTGCAGTTTTCTTTTCTGCGGCTGTGACTTTCTGAGCTTTCCAGTTATTAAAAATTTCTTCAGCGCGAGCCGGCTCGATTTTCTTCTTTTCGAGGTGGAATTTTAGTAGGATACCTTCAGATGAAAGAATCGAACGAACGGTAGTCGTTGGCTGTGCACCGACGCGAAGCCAATGCATAATGCGCTCTTCGTTGAGAATAAGCTTGTTACCAACTTCGTTCTTTGGGCGATACTGACCCAAGGCTTCGACAAAACGACCATCGCGACGTGCGCGAGCGTCAGCAGCTACCAATTTGAAGATAGGAAGCTTTTTGCGTCCTTGTTTGGCAAGACGTAATTTTACCATAGTTTTTCTGTTTTTTTTGAGTGAGTAATCTGCCGAAGGATGTCTGTTAGAGCGACAACTATGAAGCTCCGAAACAGAGTCTCCGACTCATTTTCGAGCCAGTGAAACAATAATACCAAAGAAAAATTTCGTTATTCTGCTATGATCGAACCAGCACCTTCGGCTCACACATTTCTTCCATTGCCCAAAGAACCCCTTCGCGACCAAAACCGGAGTCTTTTACTCCGCCGTACGGCATAGTATCTATCCGGAAGGTGTTGGTATTATTGATAATTACAGCTCCGACTTCAAGTTGCTCATACGACAGATTAATCTTGTGCTCATCATCGGTAAATACACCAACCTGAAGACCATATCGGCTTGAGTTTACTGTTGCGATTACTGCCTCGAATGAGTCATACGGCTCGACAGTCACCACCGGAGCAAATGCTTCTTCACACGATAGCTCACAATCAGGACTCACATTCGTCAGAATCGTCGGGGTAATAATTTCCGGTTTTTGATATGCTCCAATATGTTTTATTGCGCCGGATCTGATTGCCGATTCAACCCAACCCCACACCTTTTTGGATGAAGTCTCGCTGATCATTGGTCCCACAACCGTGTCATCATTATTTGGATCGCCGACAGGCAATAACTTCGCCGCGGCGATAAACCGCTCAAGCAACTCATCATATAATTCGCGTTTGACAAATAAACGCTGAAGACTAATACAAACTTGCCCTGAATAATAAAACGCCGAGCTACACAGTGAAGCAATAAGTGATTCCCAATCGTCAACATGGTCAACAATCACCGCTCCATTGCCACCAAGTTCGAGTGTCACTTTCTTTTTTGGTACAAGCGATTTCAATTTCCATCCGACCGAAGCACTCCCGGTGAAAGATACTACTTTGATGCGAGCATCGGTTACGATCAGCTCGGCAATGTCATTCTCGCATGGCACGACATTAAGCCAACCGCTTGGCAAATCACATTGATGTAAAATATCTGCAAGAAGAAATGCTGTCAGAGGAGTTTGCGGAGCAGGCTTGAGTACAATCGGACAACCGCAAGCAATGGCAGGCGCGATTTTATGCACTACCAAATTCAACGGAAAATTGAACGGCGTGATAGCCCCAAGCACACCGGCAGGGAAATACCGAACCGAAACACGCTTCCCTTTCGCGCCCGGAGCATCACTCACGTCGAGAGAGAGATCGTCGTTAAATGTTTTTGCGGCTATCGCTGATGCTTTCAGTGTGAAGACCGCGCGATCTACTTCGATACGAGAATAAGTGATAGGCTTTCCTGATTCTGCAGTGATCGTCCGTGCTATTTCTTCGCTCAGATCGGCAAGCATCAGCGAAGCATTGTGCAAAATCTCTGATCGCTCGATTGATGATAATTTGTTAGTGTGAAACACTGCCTCAGCAGAAGCAATCGCTTCGCTAACTTGTGCGCTACTGGCATAAGTCACCTGAGCGATCTCATGATAATCGAACCGGTCGTGCAGAACCCGGAGTCCGGCTTCGCCGGGAGTGTTGTTACCGTTGATGATTGGATGTCGTAGAGTCATAACCCTTAAAACAAAAAAAGGCAACAAAAGTATTGCTGCCTTTTGGTGTCTAATCTTACGCTCTATTCTTTGATGAGCTTTATTGTCCTGACATCACCTTCGTGGGTTGAGAGGCGTGCATAGAATGAGCCCTCGGGAAGTGATTTGCCATTGACCACCCAATGAATATCACCACGGACAAAAAACTTGTCCTCAGAATACAATGATTTGCCGAGCAGGTCAATAATTTCTAACTTCAGCACGGTTGCATCTTCGATATGCGTTTGCAATGTTGTTTCATCCTTAAATGGATTTCGGTTTGCTTTCAGTTCGCTCAGACCAAAACCGTTACGGATACCACTCGGTCGCACCGCCCCAAACTGCGGACCCCGAAGGATCGAGAAGCCGATAGAGTCAATACTTATAGCCGAAGTGTCAAGCGGCGTTTTGAGTGAATCAGTCACACTATCACGCCAGTAAGTAACTTGATTATTTCGAAGATAAACCCTATTATCTATAAGTGTCTGAGTTTCAAAAGGACAGCGGTTTTCCTTTAAAAGGTAATCAATGATGGCTATGATTCCTTTTACATCAATGCCTCTCCCCTTCTCCCCACCAATGGCCAAATAAAAATTGAGCGTACCACCTATTAGATCTACATCTGAACAATAATATAGAGAATCTTGCGACAAATACAACACTTTCATTCCCCAGTTTCGCAATTCCAACCAACGGCTATTGATAGTATCCATATCTGCTACATCACTACCTATTTCTCCGAAAGCAAATCTGGGTGGACCACAACAAGGTACATCTTTTAGTGGAGCACATGATTCAATCATTGCTTTTAATGTATCGTAAGATTTTCTTTTGTCAGCAGGGTGAATTGATCCCCAAAGTTGTTCCCCTACAGAATAAAGATGATTACAATAGTTTTGAGTATCAACTTCTATATTAACAACAGATTTAGGAATGTTCTCAACCCTTTGTGACCAACTTACGTCATTTGCCAAAACTACTATTAGAATTAGTAATGCAAGCTTCATTTGCGAGTCTTTCTAATGCCGGTAATTCAGTCCGATCCTTGCTCCGAAGGTGGTAAGGTGCCAATTGAGATCGGTGACCGCATCGAAGAGCGGGAGGTTAAGGTACAGTCCCGTCAGTAGCGAAAAATTCTTATTGAGTTTAAATTGTAACCCGGGCGATAACTCCAGCGCCAATTGAAATTTCGTCGGGCTGGGGAGCTTACCGCTCGCGACTTGTATCTTTCTGGCTCCGGTGCTTTTACGCGCAGGGTCAATGCTGGTGTTGTAGTCGAGCGTCGCAGGATAGAG
>JANYDV010000024.1 GCA_025363505.1 Bacteroidota bacterium | reverse complement strand
TAATCCCGATTTTATGAGCTTCGCGCATCACATTCAACCAATCTTCGCTTGTGCCTTTTTTATTTGATATTTTTTTCTTGACACGGTCAGACAGCACTTCGGCACCACCGCCGGGAATAGAGTCAAGCCCAGCTTCGTGAAGCTGTTTCAAAACTTCGGGAATACTCAAACCCGACACAGTACTCATACCGATGATCTCACTGGTAGAGAAAAAATGCGGATGCACCGTCGGTACTTCGGCACGGGTGCGACGGATCATTTCAAGGTAATATTCAAACGGCAGCGCAGGATTTACTCCGCCTTGCAACAAAATAGTCCTAACGCCACGACTTGCCGCACCTTTGAACCGCTCGATCATCTGATCGACGGTATATGTGTAGGTCCCCTCATCTCCTTCGTGACGATAGAATGCACAAAAGATACAATCAATATTACAAATATTGGTATAATTCGGGTTCGAGTCGATTACGAACGTTACTCTTGGTGCAGGGTTGTGGCGATAACGAACCTGCTCTGCCATTTCGGCAAGATCGAGTAACGAGCCGTTTTTCAATAACCAAAGACCTTCTGCGCGATTAAGTCGCTCGCCTGAAAATACTTTTTCTTTAATAACTTGTAGCATAACCTTTATAAAAATATGTTACTCAGCACTTAGTAATATGGCTTGTTCTTTCAAGAACTCATCGAGCGCTGCTTTCTCTGTTTCGCCAAGAGTATAAGAGAATGCATTCAAATATTGCAACAGATCTTCTTTGGTCATGCCAAGTTTTTTTGCGTGCTCGTGTCCCAGTTGAGTATAGTTGCCGATACTCGATGCAAGTGACCGTTCGAGTGCTGCAACAATTTCATTTTTTATTTCTGTCGGAACAGACCTCCGAACAGCCCACACCGCAAACACAAATGGCATTTTTTTCCAGCTATACCATTCTTCGGCGAGATCAAAGACATTCAAAAATTGTGCTAAGCCACCGAGTTTCACTCTACGCAAAGCTTCATCACCAATAAGAAGCACCGCATCGAACGATGTGTAATCATTCGAGCTGCTGGTTAAATGCAATCGCTCGAATGTGACATTCTTCACACCATATTTTTTTTCAAGCAATACTCTTAGGAGTTCAACGCTTGTCGAACTTTCGGCGGTGATGCCGATCTTTTTTCCCGAAAGAGCATTCCATTCAAAATGCGAATAAAGAAGGACCGAATAGACTTTGCCATTAACAGCTACGCCATAGTCAAGCATTTCAAACTCCTCTTGATTCGCCACAAAATCCATGAGCGACATCGGTCCTGCATCGATCATTCCCTCGTTTGCAAAACGACCAAATACTCGCGGCACTAATGGCACCAGTTTCAAATCTTTCGAGAATGTTTCGTAACCACTATAGAATGGCACCGAATTGAGATACGGCATTTTACTAACAATCGTCGTCTCTTTTGCAGGATAAATCGCGAGTGGGTTGTAAAACACATCACGCTCAACCGGTACTTTTCCCGCTTCATGGATGATCGAGATCAAATTCTCCTTCGCCATCATCATGGGGCTGGTCGCACCTGCATCATGAGCGATACGTTCATATCCGACGGTACCATCCATATCATCAGCACCAAAGTTCAGCGCAATCGCCGCAACTTCCGCTGTGAGCATCACCCAATATGCTTTAATATGTGGTACGTTATCAAGCATCAAGCGCGATACAGCAATCGTCTTGAGATCATCAATCGCACTGGTGAAATTATTACGAGTCTTGATTCCTGTATCACCGGGTTGGAATGCGAGTGGGATAAATGTCAAAAATCCACCCGTCTCATCCTGAGCATCACGAATTTTTATCATGTGCTCAATGCGCTCTTCAAGCGTTTCGATATGACCATACAGAAGCGTCACGTTCGATTGTATTCCCAGTTTGTGTGCTAATTTATGAACCTCAAACCACGTCTTTGCACCGATTTTCTGATTAAAAAGAAGTTTTCTTACACGTTCAGAAAATACTTCTGCGCCGCCACCCGGCATCGTTTTCAGACCTGCGGCTTTTAACTCTGTTAATACTTGTTCGTGCGTTTTCTTAAATTTTTTGGCGAAGAAATCAATCTCGACGGCAGTGAACGCTTTGACATCAATCAATGGATACGCTTCTTTGATGCGTCGAACCATATCAACGTAATATTGCCAGTCCCAATCGGGATGCAAGCCCATCGTGATATGCACCTCCCGAATATCGGGGTTCAGCTTTGAAAGCATATCTTCGATGCTTTGCTCGTAGGCATCAGGGGCACCTTGCTTAACCGCAAAATCGCAGAATTTGCACGAGAGTACACAAATATTCGTCGGTTCAAATTTTTGATTCAAAACGAAATAGACAGTATCCCCCGATTTCGCACGAGCCACTTCATTTGCCATTCTGCCAAGACCAATCAGATCATTGGTCGCATAAAGCACCAAGCCGTCATCTTTGGTCAAACGAATGCCTTGTTGAACCTTCTGCCAAATCGGAACAAGCGCTGAATCGCGAAACGTTAGCTGTTTTGAAGAAAGCATAATAACGATATTTCGATCAATATATAAACGATTTTACGTAATAGAAAGGTAAAACAGATTGACAGGAGGTTTCAATCCGCACACAATTATCCCTGGAATATATCCCTTCTCCGATTGTTACTTCATCTTCAGTTATAAAATCATTCGTTTAAGTGACCCGCAAAACCCTCATAAAACATATCTTCGCCTCACTGCTGTTTTGTATCCTCTGGCAGTTTGTTTGCTGGAATGCCGATGAATTTAATGGCGGTGTGATTTTTGAGAAATGTTATGATGTTGTAAAGAGTCTGCCGTTGGTAAGTGAGCCTGAAAATCCGATCTCGTTCGCGATGGCTTTTTTTATCTATCCCATATTGATATATTGGTCTGTTGTAGGAGTTTGGTATGTGATAACGAAACGCAAAACTAACAACTCATAGGAATCTATTTCCGTGATATTTATGTAGTAAGTATCGTAATCTTCACTACAAAATCAACAATCATGAAAACCTTCACACTTCGATTTGCCTCAGCACTGTTTGTTACCTTTGCGGTCTCAATACTTTTACTGACAAATATTTCTTGCAGTTCGACCACTGCCGTCACTCCTGCCCCGAACACAATTAATATGAAGAACTCAGTCTTCGATCCGGTTACGCTCACCGTCACCAAAGGCACGACGATCACATGGGTAAACCAAGATAATTTTGCTCATACTACTACTGCCGACGGAAATGCTTGGGATTCGGGCAATATCGCCGCCGGTGCTTCAAAAGCATTTACTTTCGATACGGTCGGTACATTCCCTTATCATTGCACCTACCATGCGACTATGGGAATGAAGGGTACCATCATCGTAAAATAAAACTATAGTCTTCGGGAATTTCTGCCCAAAGAAGCTGTTGCATTAATTGTATGTTTTGACATTAATTAAATGTCTTTTCCTCCGGAGCTTCGATGAGAAGCGTTGTTGTCTTAAAGGTTGAAAGACTCAAGAATAAAAGAATATTATTCTCTACACACGAAAGCGGCTTGCGCCGCTTTTGTGCATTTTGAGTTGTGCTGCATATTACCAATGCCTAATTTCTCAGACATTGATAAAATTTGATCTCATCTCTTCAACCCGAAGCATTGCCCATTGTTGCACAGTTTTCTTTCTTCATTATTGCTTATCAGGTGGGTGCGAAGTGATAGAGATCATAAGACTTTTGAAACTCAGAGCCGATAATCCGTAAATTTGTAACATTATATCATTCTAACAATCTTTATGTCTCTGATCGCCGAACTTTATGCCCGTGAAATTTTAGATTCTCGCGGCAACCCCACTGTCGAAGTCGATTGTATTCTTGATGATGGCTCGTTCGGTCGAGCGTCAGTCCCAAGTGGTGCTTCGACCGGAGAGCACGAAGCCATCGAACTTCATGATGGTGACAAAAAACGCTATGGCGGCAAAGGTGTTCGCAAAGCCGTTCAGAATGTCAACTCGACCATTGCCGAAATTCTCCGTGGCGAACTCGCTTTAGAACAACGAATGATCGACGATTTGCTCATTGAGATCGACGGAACAAAAAACAAATCCAAACTCGGTGCTAATGCCATTCTGGGTGTGTCGATGGCTGTCGCAAAAGCTGCGGCTGAATCTGTCGGACTTGATTTGTTTCGCTATCTTGGTGGCACCAATGCCCATACGATGCCGATGCCGCAGATGAATATTATTAATGGTGGCGTCCATGCCGATAACTCGCTTGACTTTCAGGAATTTATGATTCTGCCGGTCAAAGCAAAGAATTTTGCTGAGGCATTGAGAATGGGTACCGAGACATTTCACGCACTCAAAGCTGTTCTCAAAAAAAATGGTCTCAACACCAATGTTGGTGATGAGGGTGGCTTCGCGCCAAGTGTCGGCTCGATCGAACAAACACTTGAGTATATTCTCGAAGCGATAGCAACAGCAGGATATAAAGCCGGCGAGGACATTCTTCTTGGTCTCGATTGTGCATCAAGCGAAATGTGGCGCGGCAACGGAAAATACGAGTTATATAAATCAACCAAAAAAATCTTGAACCGAGATCAAATGGTCAAGCTCTACGAAGACTTGGTTCGTCAATACCCTATCGCATCTATCGAAGACGGTATGGCAGAGAATGATTGGCAGGGTTGGAAAATGCTTACTGATGCTCTCGGAAAAAAGGTACAACTCGTTGGTGATGATCTTTTCGTGACCAATGTTGATTTTCTATCGAAAGGAATAGCCGAGGGCGTTGCAAATTCGATTTTAGTAAAAGTAAATCAGATTGGCACACTCACAGAGACTTTTGATGCCGTTGCAATGGCGCAACGTGCCGGATACTCTG
>JANYDV010000022.1 GCA_025363505.1 Bacteroidota bacterium | reverse complement strand
CCTTATAATTTTCAATTAAAAGGCTTTGCTGTTAAGACATTCAAGCTAACGTCGGATTCCGTGGTAGAATGTAATGCTCTTGAAATCTGAATATTTCTGCTCAAGTTCTTGTAACTTTGGGGGTCCTCAAGCGTTTCTAATACAGAAGTGAGTAGTCTTGGTAGGTAGTTTATGTAGGTGGTTTATAATGAGTGCAGAAACACAGGGACCAAAAATGGCTCTTTCAGATGAAGAGCTTTGGGCCGCCTTCGTTGGTGGAGAGGACTCTGCTTATACCCTACTCTATTATAGACATGGTGACCGTTTATTTTCGTACTTACGACTTCTTATTTCTAATGGCAAGGAGCGGGAGAATGTCGATGACATTTTTCAAGAGACTTGGGTCAGAGTATTCAAAGGCAAAGATAAATTTGTTGAGAACGGAGCAGGTTCATTTTCGGGATGGCTTTTCAGGATTGCGCATAATATAGCGATCAGCCAAATCCGACGCCCCAAACATGTGACTTCCTTTCGAGACTTATCCCCCGAGTCTTCGGTATTTCGGACAGCTTCTGTTCCCGCCTATGACCCCATGAGCGACGAACGTAGCGTGGAAGAAATATTAAAAGTACTTCATCGCGTCGTAACGCAGTTGCCGATGTCGCTGAAAGAAGTGTATATATTATCAGAGTTTGAACATTTAAATGTCGATCAGGTTGCCGAGGCATCCGGTATTTCAAAAGGCAATGTAAAAGTACGTCTGTTCCGTGCCAGACAGATCGTGCGAGAAAAAGTGTTAGTCGAGCTTGAGATTGATGCAAAAGAGGTATCAAGCGAAACGCAAAATAACTGAGGAAACAACGTATGCAAATGGAAGAACAGATTTTAGATTTTCTCGACGGCAATCTTTCTGCACCGCAGGAAGAAGAGTTGTTGCACCGTTTAGCGGTTTCACCGGAACGCCGGACACTGCTACGTCAGCACCTCCAAGTACGCGAAATGGTTGGCGCACTTGCCAAGAAGCAGCAAGTAGCTGTGCCGACAGCATTGACAGCAAGTCTTTTTGCGACAGTAGCCTCGCTCGGTTATACCGGTCCTCAGCCGATGAAGCCTCAGACCGTTGCTACAGCAACATCAGCAACGCTTGCTAAACCAATAGCATCAAGTCGGTCAGCGTTCTTGCGTCCTGTTCCAGTATTGCTACTTGCGCTGCTATGCCTACTGGCTGGTAGTGGGGTAACATATCTTGTAAGTGATGGTACTCATCTTGGAATTGGAAATACGGTAAAGACTACCCAAAATTTGAGTGCTACCCAACAACACAGCTTTGTTGAGCCCTCTACGATAACTTCAAACATTCCTGTTTCTCTCTCTTCGGGAAATGAGCCCAACGGTATTCCGATAGCAGGAAATAGTATTCGCTCAGGTGTTTCGAAAACCATTAACAATATTGCTTCCACACATTCAGGCGGGAAGTACCACCGTGCCAATACAGTTACGATCAAGAGTACTTCTTCTGTCAATTCAAAAGAGAATGATAATACCTCGGCAACTTTACCGGATGTAGGCGGTAATATCAAACAAGAAGTGAAGGAGCCTTCGCCGATAGTTCATATTGAGAAAAATGACGTGCCGGGTATGAAGCCGGGGATGGATATTCGTGGTGATCAGAACGTCGCTCCTGATAAGATCAAAGTAAATCCGCTCGATTCAAAAACAAACACTCGCAAAAACTATACTCAACCTTTCTCCTTTTCTTTGAGAACCGGTGGAGGAAAAGTACCTGGTAGTGATCAAGGATATACAGGCTCATTGATTGAACTCCGCGGTTCGATGTTTGCAAATGATTGGTTGTCATTTACAGTTTCAGTAGGTCAATTTATGCCGTATGAATCAACACCGGTCAGTGCGGGGGTTAATAGTGATGGTGCCCAGTTGTACAGACTCGACCCGGTTCTTAATTATAAGAATGTTGTTGGTCTTGAGATTGGCTCACAGTTCTCGGTACTAAATATGCCATTTGATGTATCGGTAGGTGCAATGACGAATTTTGCGGGTACGATTATGCCTCGCGCTTCGCTGTTTACCTCATTAGATCTTCAAGAAAATCTGGCTCTGAAAGTGGGTATCGAGGGGATGTTCTATTCGCATGACGTCTCATCATCGCTCAATCAACAATTGTCTTCCTCTGCTCATAGCCAGTTGATCGGGAAGAATCGCACCAAAGAAACAGACGGCTTCTTCGGACCGGCGGTTGAGTTATTCTGGAGATTCTAATTCGTAACCGATGACTATAGTGAGATTGCTTGCTTTTTTGTTTATGGCTTTGACAGCCTTTTCAGGTTGTGTGCCATCGCCGAGTGCAAACGAGAATGTCTTGCCATCATATAGTTTGCTGTCCACATTCTATACACCCACCAATGGTGTATCTTCTTTTTTGTGGAAATATAGTACTTCGAAAGATACTTCCTTTCGTGTCGAACAATTTGATCATACCGGTCCGAATCTCTATCCCAGTCTGTACTCTAATGCAACATTTTTCCGCTGTTCAGACACCGCCACAAAAATTCAAACGCAAAAAGAATACGTCATCCTTGATTCGATCGTGATCGAGTATATCCGCATTGGAGATAGTATTAATGCGATTGCGAGATTGCACGGACTCTTAAAAGTCGGGGAGTCTTGGGTTGCATCCGGGGCAGTCCATACTTCAAACGGGGCGGTTGTTACTTTATCCGCATTGATTGATGATTATTATAGTCTGACGCAAGTCGCCGGAAAGCAATACTCTGATGTGTATCATATTACTTATAAAATTTCGAATGTCCAGACTGCTCTTCAGCCGGTAGAATCGGAGTATCAAAAAGGGGCTACAATGGTTGTCTATTATGCAAAGTTTATCGGTCCGATCTATAAGATTACCCGCGATGCTTTTGGAAATATTCTCTCTTCGGATGAATTGATCGAAACTCGCTCGCTCTAATGTGAGTTGTGAGATGAGTATGTTTTATAATCCAAATAATCTTCAGTTTCGCTTGCGCGGTATTGGTGCAGGCGTCCATCGGTTCGAATGTCTCATTGATTCTTCGTTGATTGATATTGCCGAAGTGGTCAGTATCATTGATATTCAGGGCGAACTCAGTGCAAGTCATCTGTTTGTCTTTAAGATGGAGATCGCCACGACACTTGGTCTCATTTGTGATCGTTGCACCGAAGGGTTTGACTTTCCTGTGAAGACCCCGTTAGAAGTGATCTATATCAGGAGTGGTAGTGAAGAAGATATGCCTGACAATGGGTATTTGCATACCTTTGATGGTATTCAACTCTTCGAAGTTGATCTTACGGAGGATGTCCACGATGCTATCTTCCTGAAATTACCAATGAAACGGCTTTGCCGGGCTGACTGCCCGGGGATTCCATTAACTGATAGTGAACCTGAAGAAGTCGATGAGCGCTTTTCTCCGCTCGCTCAATTGCTGAGCAAACTCAAATCTGAGGAAGAATAGCAAAGCAGTAGGGTATGAATATTGACAGTATTAGAGCACACACACAAAAAAATCCGTAATTTTGTAGGGTGTAGTAGATCAATTACGAATGAAAATAACGTTTCGCATTCAACGCTATAACCCGGAGGTTGACAAAGAGCCCTATTTCAAGGATTACACCCTTGATGGACTTGAAGGTACGTACCGAGTTCTCGACGTTTTGCACGATATAAAATGGAAACTTGACGGGACATTAACGTTTCGCCGTTCTTGCGCACATGGGATGTGTGGCTCGGACGGGATGAGGATTAACGGAAAGAATACGCTTGCTTGTTCGCTTCTATTGCAGGATATCAAGAATATTGATTCCGGTAAACCTGTAGTGATCGAACCATTACCATATCTTCCGATTGTAAAAGATTTGGTCATTGAGATGAAAGATTTCTATGCGAAGTACGAGTTGGTAAAGCCGTATCTTATCGCAAAAGATGCACCTCCTGAACACGAGCGTTTGCAGTCACACGAAGATGCAGAGCTCTTGATGGAGTCAACGAAGTGTATCATGTGCGCTTGTTGTACCACGAGTTGCCCGTCGCTGTGGTCGAATGAAAATTATCTCGGACCTGCGGCATTCTTAAAGAGCTACCGATTTACATTCGATACTCGTGATACCAACCCCGAAGAACATCTTACAGCTGTTGATTCTGCAGATGGTATCTGGCGTTGTCATACCATTTTTAACTGTGTCGAGGCGTGCCCAAAGGATATTAATATTACATGGCATATTTCGCAATTAAAGAAACGTCTTGTTTCCGACGAGCTCTGATGAGTTGTGTTGTCTGAACTGTCAAAACAAGAAGAGGCAGACGCTTGCGTCTGCCTTTTTTATATCCGAGCAACAATCTCAGATTGAAACCTCTACCGCTGTTTTACGTCTCTTAGAAAGCATTGTTTATTATAAAACGTGAAGATACAATACTTATATCGTTTCCTTTTTTTATGTGCTATCGTTACGACTACGACGGTCTCATTTGCTCAGCAACGAAGCGTCAACCGGTCGGCTTCGGTCTTTAAGATCGCTCGGTTGAAATACGAAGGGGGAAGTGATTGGTATAATGGACAAACTGAAGAGCCAAATTTATTGCGGTATGTTGCCGCACACTCAAACATCCAGACGCAGGCTGAATATCTTTGGGTTGACGTTGCCAGTGAAGACATTTTCAATTATCCATTCTTGTTTATGACCGGGCATGGAAATATTGAATTTACAGAATCTGAGGCGAAGCGTCTTCGTGCTTACCTTGATGCCGGTGGATTTTTATATATTGATGATGATTACGGACTTGACAAAGCACTTCGTCGTGAGATAAAAAAAGTCTTTCCGGAACAAGAATTCAAAGAGTTGCCATTTACTCACGAATTATACCACTCACATTTTGAGTTTCCGAACGGGGTGCCAAAGATCCACGAACATGATGGCAAGACTCCTCAAGGCTTTGGTCTGTTTTCGAATGGACGACTCTGTGTCTATTATACATTCGAATCAAACCCCAGTGATGGCTGGGACGACCCTGATGTCCACAATGATCCGCCGGAAAAGCGCGAAGCAGCATTAAAATTTGGGACAAATATTGTTGTGTACTCCCTGACTCACTAAAGTCCATCGGGCATCTTCTGAAGACGGTTTTTTTGGGGTCTATTAAACGATAATTATTCAAGACTCAGTTGAAAAATGCGAACTCGTCGTATTTTTGCACTATGAAGATCGCACTTGCAGGTTATGGAAAAATGGGACACGAAGTCGAGTTAGCGGCGAAAGCCCGTAATCACGACATTGTGGCACTCTTTGATATTGATAAGCCATTATCACCGGAAGCACTTCGGCTTCATCATCCCGACGTTATTATTGACTTTACCCAGCCTGATTCAGTTGTAACGAATGTTCGGATCGCGGCAAAAACTGAGACTCCGATTGTGATCGGAACGACCGGTTGGGATAGCGAGAGAGTAAAAATAAAAAAAATGGTCGACGACGCTAACATCGGCTGCGTATATGCGTCAAATTATTCAATCGGCGTGAATTTGTTCTTAAAAATTGTGGGAGATGCCTCAAGACTCTTGAACGCAGCAGATTATGATGTTTATATTACTGAAGCACATCATAACACGAAGAAAGATTTTCCGAGTGGTACGGCACTAAAGATCTCAGAAACAATACTTTCGGGATTTAGGTCGAAATCAAAAATCACTTCACAACTCAAACAAGGAGAAGCACCATCTCGCGACTCGATTGTCATCAGCTCTATCCGTGCCGGTTCGATTATGGGGACCCATACGGTCGGCTTTGATAGCGAAGTTGATTCTATAGAATTAACCCATCAAGCAAAATCACGTCGTGGGTTTGCTCTCGGGGCAGTTCGAGCAGCTGAGTGGATCGTCACCAAAAAAGGAATGTATTCGTTTGAAGAACATATCACCCAAATTCTAGGGAATTCATTATGAGCAATAAGACCATTAAAGGTACCGGCACAGCAATGGTAACGCCGTTCTTAGCCAACGGAGAGATTGATTATGATGCTACAAAACGATTGATCGACTATCAAATAGCCGGAGGGATTGATATGTTGGTGCCCCTGGGGACAACCGGTGAAAATCCGACAATCAGCAATGCCGAGCGAACAAGATTTCTTTCATTTGTGATTGAATATGTTGCCCGTCGCGCGGTGATTGTTGTCGGAACCGGCAGTAACGATACAAGAACCTCTGTCGCTTATACAAAAGAAGCATATGATCTTGGCGCCAATGGCGCTCTGGTTGTTACTCCTTACTATAATAAACCGACACCGGATGGGGTATTTGCTCATTATAGTGCTGTTGCTGAAGTTGGTTTACCGATTTTGATGTATAACCTTCCCGGGCGAACAGGTCTCAATATGAGTGCCGAAACAACACTTCGATGTTCGGAGATAGAAAATGTCATCGGTATCAAAGAAGCCAGTGCGAATATTGAACAATGTATGGAGATCATTCGTCATGCGCCACAAGGATTTCGATTGCTTTCCGGAGAAGATAATCTTACCGTGCCGCTGATAGCCGTTGGAGCAAAAGGGGTGATTAGTGTGACATCAAATATCGTACCGGGAGAATTCTCACGGATGGTACGGTTTGCGATCGACGGAAAATTTGCTGAAGCGAAAGCCATCCAGTACGAATTATATGACCTGATGCGAGTAATGTTTATCGAGACGAATCCCGGACCTGTAAAATCGGCGTTAGCAATGATGGGGATGATCGAAGAGCATTACCGACTGCCGCTGGTCAGGATGCGCGAAGAACATCGGCGTAAAGTGCGTGAGCATTTATTACAGCTCGAGTCGATCGTTGTCGAAGAATTACAGCAAGAGTAAAAAAAAGTCCGCTCAACGAGCGGACTTTTTTTTGGTTACTATTTTGCCAATGATCTTAATAACGTTTCCTCAGCAGAAGAAAGGGAAAGGCTCCTTCTGGCAATAACTTTTCTTGCTACCTCTACCGCTTTTTCAGTCTCGTATTTTTCTATACCTTGTGCGCCACCCCAACTGAAATTGGGAATCCATTTGGGTTGAAACCCGTAACCAAATACATTGCTGCTCACCCCGATCGCTGTGCCGGTATTCAAAAGGGTACCAATTGCAGTTTTTGAGTGATCGCCAAAATAACTGCCAACAAAAAGTGCTTTTGTCTCGATGGTCTCATTCTCGATCACAATCTTGACGTTCGAGTAATCATTTTTTAGATCACTCGTTGTCGTTCCGGCTCCGAGGTTGCACCACTCCCCGACAAAACTATGACCGATGTATCCGTCGTGTTGTTTGTTGGCGTAGCCTTGAAAGATAGAGGTTTCTACTTCGCCACCAATCTTGCAAACAGGTCCGATTGTTGTGCCTTCGTGAATGCGAGCATTAGCACGGATAGTACTTCCGCTAAGAATAACCGCAGGTCCCATAATAATAGCACCAGACTCGATGGTCACGCCTTTTTCGATAAAGATCAAGCCTCCGGTCGCATCAAGTGCTGCGCGAGGCGCTATAAAACATCCTTCTTCGAGATGTACCTTGGTCTCGTCGCGAATACCTACTTTTGGAAAGACTCGTGATAGCTTATGCATCTTCCGATTACCTTTTTGCAATAAACGACGAATATCGCTTTGCATTACCACGCCGTTGGAATTGACCATGTTCCAGAGTGAAGTAAAGAGTTTTGCTTTTGGCAAATGTTTTTGTGCTATCGAAAAATCTTTGCCCGAAAGAGGGGAGCCTTGTTCGATTTTTTGCACTAATGTGTTATCAAGAGTCGAATTAAAGTATATCGCAAGAATATCTTCCGGTTGGTCTTCAACATGAAAGATCATATTGGCTTCACTGCGAAACTGTTCGTATAAATGGTCGGTAAGCATCAAACGTCCGTTCAAACACAACGTGGGCTTTGATGAATCAACAGTGTTTACTTTGATCAAAGGGTAACGAGACTCTACCGTTTCTTTCAATTCCGGTCGAGTATGAACAACTATCTGTACTGTCGTGCCGGCAATCTCGGTCAATCGTTCTATAGCGGTGAACATCCCGACTCTCAGTTCGGCAATTGAACGCGTATATGATAAGGGTTTGAAGACCGCACTTTGAGCATGATAATCTTCAAAAAGGATGATCTGTGTTACTTCAAGTTGTGGCATAGTTGTTTTGGGCTAAAAGAAAAAGTCCTGACCCGGAGGGCAGGACTTTTATAAACAGTTGTAAAACAAGTAACTTACGCAGTTGCTTTTGCTTGCTTCTTTTCTGCGATTTGTTTCGCAAATTTCTTTTGGAAGCGTTCGACACGTCCTGCGGTATCAACAAAACGTTGCTTACCGGTAAAGAACGGATGGCAGTTTGAGCAGATTTCGACGCGCAGGACATTCTCAGGAGATGTCGAGTTGGTCACAAAGTCATTGCCACATCCGGCACAATGGATGCTAACTGCATGATAATTTGGGTGAATACCGTTTTTCATATTATTTTCCTTTATCAATGACGGGTTTTGCCGTCACAAAAATAGTTAAGAATACACGAAACGCTGCCAAAAGAGGTGTCGTTCCGCTTGCAACTCCCTTCAAAAGGAGTTACTTATCTCTTGTATGTTAATTCTGAGAAATTGTTTCCGGCTCGATTAGGAACTTGCCGTTTTCCATAATTTTTAGATCGTCGATCCAGACATCAAACGCACGACCGACCACATCAATATGTGTGCCCGAATACCATGTAGCACCGGTATGCTCACAATATGGGTAGCCGAATGCAATATGGCAACCTGGGATCTTCTCATCCTGTAAGATCAAACCACGGATATCTTCTACACCAATGTTGGTACCAATAGCAAACTCACCTACGCGATCAGAATTCTCATCGCGGTGGGTATATTCCAAAAATTCTTCAAGTAATGCTTGATTATCGCATTCGCACTTTGTAATTCGTGAGTTTTCGATATGAATCGTTAGCGGAGTGGTTTTAATATCACCATAGACAGCACAGAGATAGTCGCCGACGACACCATCGACAACATAGACACCATCAACTCGCTCGGGGCAGGTTAAGACCTCGCCGCCGGGTAAATTGCCCCATTTAGCATTCGTGATAATACCGCTGGTCTTGAGCCAATGCAAATCTTTCGAGAAAGTGGCTTCAATATGAGTCCCGGCAGGGGACTTTGCGATGATCTTTTTTGCTTCTTTGGCAAGTGCCCAAACTTTGCGGCTGATTGCATCAACAGCAAGAAAATCGGCTTGCATCCCTTCCATCATAATTTCATGGTTGATATTAACCATGTGTGCATGACGGGGTTTAATGCGATTAATCACGCTCATCATTTCCTTACGGGTCTGAAGTTCGTTTTCCTGACCTTGCATACAATAGATCGACACCTCAGCCTTTTCGAGACTCTCTAAAATTTCTTGTGGCATGTGTACCAACGGACGTTCGGCAAAATCTTCGACAACATAGGTATGGATGTTTGCCCCAACAAGGTTCAACTCATCATAAAGGCTTGCAGCTATCGGGAGTGTTGCGAGATCGGTAATAATAACCGTGCGTTCGCCCTTTTGGACACGTAAGCAGACATCAATCGCATTTTCTGCGGCGTATTTATAGCCCGGGTCATAGGATACATTTTCTAACGAGGTCTTCTTTTGGGTAGTAGTATTCATAAAAATTTTAATATAATATGCTCGAATTTTAGTAGGTATATGGAGCACAAGAAACGCAAGGGAAGCCCAGATGGCTCCCGAATTTACTCCTATCTCTAAAATTGTTAATACCCCAATTCTTCCATAACTGATTTACTATCCTGATCAAAGAATTTGGGGTAAGTATAATTTTATGACCACAAAAGTAGTATTCGATATTAGCCTTACAATTATCCTTTTAACCGCTAAAACGGTCTTTGGTTTGAATAGTATACTTAATTTTGACCAAAAAAATAATCCTACAATTCTTCTGCTAACATCACAAATCCTTCGTAGATCTTTCGCAATGCAAGTGGCTGTGATTTCAGGGCGAGGCGGTGCTTGAGAATTGTTGTATAATCTTTTCGGGCTATGGGTCCTGTTAAGACCTGTTTGGCATCATTGTTCAACACATTCTTCAACGAGCGCCTCATCAGTGGTGCTACTGCTTTTTTCAAAATCTTCTTATCTATCTTCAAGCTTTTGCCCATCATCTCGACTGCACCACCAAGGAGTGTTGAGAAATTTGAGGCTACGGTCATCATCGTATGATAAAGAGGCAACTGCTCTGCGCGTAAGCGGATCATCGAAGATGCACCAATAACTTTTATGAACTGCTTTGCAAATTTTAAGGCAAAGTCGTCGGAGGTCTCAGCACCAAAAGTAATATCTCTCAGCAGAGAAGTATCAATCGTTGCAAATGTTTGTATCGGATGGAGCATTAATCGAGAGATACCTTTTTGCTTAGGAAGAGTATCCGAAGGCAATGCTCCGGCAGAATGAATTATTAATTTAAGGTTCTTACCACATTCAGCGATAACCTTCTGTGCGACCATAGGAATAAATTTATCGCTACAGACGATCATCACCACATCGGGTCCGTCATTTTTATTAAGCGATTTAAAACTCTTTGAGCGAGCCGCTAAGTGCGCAAACAATTGATATGAATGCTTATGGCTTGCTATTGCTTGGGCAAAAGTACTACCCAAACGACCCTTCCCAATAACGGCAATGGAAACCGCGGAGTGCTTTGTGCGTAACTTTGTATTCTTAGTATCGTTCTTTTTCACTGTTAACCCTTTAAATGACATTATTATGAAAATCGGTATCAATGGATTTGGTCGAATCGGCCGCTCGGTGTTTCGCCGCGCTATGGAGCTTGGCGGTTTTGATTTCGTAGCGGTAAACGATCTGACTGATGCAAAAACACTTGCACATCTACTAAAATACGACTCAACTCAGGGAAGATTCAACGGAGAGGTAAAAGTCGACGGAACCGACCTCATCGTAAATGGTGATCGTTTGAAGATCACCGCCGAGCGCGACCCCGCAAATCTCAAATGGGGCGAGCTTGGTGCGGATATTGTTATCGAGTCAACCGGTATTTTTGCTACTCGTGCCGGATGCCAAAAACATATTGATGCCGGAGCAAAAAAAGTCATCTTAACTGTTCCACCAAAAGACCCCGTTGACAAAATGGTTGTTCTCGGTGTGAACTGCGATACTCTTACCGCCGCAGATAAAATTGTCTCGAATGCATCGTGCACAACAAATTGCCTTGCGCCAATGGTAAAGGTATTGAATGATTCATTTGGTGTCGAGCATGGCTTGATGACAACCGTGCATTCATACACCAACGATCAAAATATCCTCGATCTTCCGCACAGCGATCTTCGTCGTGCTCGTGCTGCCGCGATCAATATCATCCCGACTTCAACCGGTGCTGCTCGTGCTATTGGTACTATTATCCCCGAACTCAAAGGCAAACTTGATGGTACCTCACTTCGTGTACCAACACCGACAGGTTCTATCACCGATCTCGTAGCAATCTTGAAGCAAGATGTCACCGTCGAGCAAGTGAATGCCGCTTTCAAAGCCGCAAGCGAATCGGGTTCATTAAAAGGGTATCTTTCCTACACTGAAGACCCGATTGTCTTACAAGATATCGTCGGTGACTCACACTCTTGCATTATTGACTCACGCGAGACAATGGTGATGGCAGGCAAAACCGTGAAAGTACTCGGTTGGTACGACAACGAATGGGGCTATAGTTGCCGCGTTATTGACCTCGTTGCGAAAATGGCTGCGTTGTAAAATTGTCTTGGCTTATGATATATACTCATAAGTCATTCCGAATCTGAGCGTAGCGACGGTGAGGAATCCCTTGAAGCAGGAGTAAAAACTTCCGGAGATTCCTCGTCGGGCTAAAGCCGCTCCTCGGAATGACAAATAACTGTCATTCCGAACCTGAGCTTAGCGACGGTGAGGAATTCCCTGAGGTAAGGAAAAAATTTACTCGATTAAGACATACTGTAAAATAAATGCAGTATTACATCTATATTCTATCTTCAAAATACAAAAGACTCTATATCGGAGTAACGAGTAATCTTGAGAGGAGACTTTTCGAACATCGGCATAAATTAATCAAGGGCTTTACAGAAAGATATAACATTGACCGATTAGTGTATTTTGAAGTATTTTCCGATATACATAAGCTATTGACAGAGAAACACAGTTGAAAGGATGGCGTCGCGAAAAGAAGATTGTTCTCATCGAACGGATGAATAAGGAATGGCGTGATCTAAGTGAAGAGTGGAAGTAATCCTCAGGGGATTCCTCGTCGGGCTGAAGCCACTCCTCGGAATAACAGATAACTATTATACTTATGAACTGCAAAACAATCAACGATATTGAAGTTAAAGGTAAGCGCGTATTCTTGCGTGTGGATTTTAATGTGCCTTTGACGAAAGCCGCGCCGTTTACGATTACTGATGATACTCGTATTACTGCGGCATTGCCGACGATTGAAGCATTACGGAAGAAAGGGGCGCGATTGATTATTGCAAGTCATCTTGGTCGTCCCAAAGGTGCTGTTGCTCCTGAGTTTTCGTTAATGCCGATTCGTAATAGACTTTCAGAGTTGCTGAACACAACGGTTGAATTTGCGAGTGATTGTATCGGTGATGAAGCAACATCAAAAGCAAATGCGTTGAAAGATGGAGAAGTGTTACTTCTCGAAAATCTTCGTTTCCATCAAGAAGAAGAAAAGAATGACCCCGAGTTTGCAAAAGCATTAGCCTCACTTGCAGAAGTATATGTTGATGATGCTTTTGGTGCGGCGCACCGTGCTCATGCTTCAATCGAAGGAATTACGCATTATCTCCCAATCAAAGCAGCTGGACTGCTCTTGCAAAAAGAGATTGAATATCTTGGCGGTGCTATCATTAATCCACGTCGTCCGCTTGTTGCTATTATCGGCGGCTCGAAGATTAGCGGCAAAATTGATGTTGTCAATAGCTTGCTTGATAAAGCCGACGCCGTGTTAATCGGGGGTGGAATGATGTACACCTTCTACAAAGCTGCCGGGCTTGAGATCGGAAAGTCGCTTTGTGAAAATGACAAACTAGACCTCGCAAAAGGATTGATCGAACGAGCAGAACGTGAGGGAAAGAAATTAGTACTTCCCGTTGATACTGTTATCGCTGATGCATTTACAAATGACGCGAATTATAAGAGCGTCTCGACAGCTGCCATTCCTCAAGATTGGCTTGGTATGGATATAGGTGCTAAGACGATTGATTTATTTGCTGACTACATTTTGCACGCTCAAACAATTGTCTGGAATGGACCGATGGGCGTTTTTGAAATGCCAAATTTTGCGGCTGGTACTGTTGCCATTGCACAAGCCCTTGCAAAAGCCACTGAGCGCGGCGCAACGACAATCGTTGGCGGGGGAGACAGTGTTGCCGCAATCGAGCAACATCACCTTGCCGATAAAATGAGTCACGTTTCGACCGGAGGCGGTGCAAGCCTTGAGTTCTTAGAAGGAAAAGAATTACCCGGAATAACAGCGCTTTCTAACTGATATTCTGACGAAGAGCGGCTTTGATAAGTGTTTCAATCTTCTCAGTTTGCTTCGGCTCGTTTCTGATGACATCGCGAATTGCTTTCTCGGCTGTTGCGCGGTTATAGCCAAGTGCGATCAATGCACTCAGAGCTTCTGATCGAACATTCGAGCCGCTCGGATCGAGATTACTGCCTTCACTGCTGATCGAATTATCATCTTTGAGCATCTTGTCTCGCAACTCAACGATTAATCTCTCTGCTGTTTTCTTTCCGATGCCTGGCAGTGCGGTGAGGGTAACGAGGTCTTTGTTAATGATGGCTTCTCGTACTTTTGGTGCGGCAAGTGCGGAGATGATACCTAACCCAGTCTTAGGTCCGATTCCACTGACGGCAATAATGAGATCAAATAAACCACGCTCGCTCAGGCTCGAAAAGCCATAAAGTGTTTGCGAATCTTCTCGGATTACGTGGCGCGTAAAGATGCGATACTCCGCGCCGATCGCTGATGCCTGCTCGTATGCCGTTTGGGAGCAATGAATATCATAGCCTATTCCCGAAGACTCGATCACTATAAGCGACGGCTCCTTATGCAAAACGATACCTTTAACTGATGAGATCATTTCGATGTTTAGTGTAGGCAAAAATACGATAGGTTATGGTAGCACCGTATATTTGTAATGAAAACAACCTTTGACTGCCGAACAATTTGAAATCCGCCCCAAAAAAGAAGTTACAGCCCAAGAGAAGAAGTACCGCTTCATTCAGGCAGAGTCGTATGCCCGCTATTCATAAGAGGTCTTCGCTTGCGCAATATACACGCGAGATTCCTGCAGCTGATATAAAAGAATTAACGCTACCAAATGGTTTTCGAATCGTCAGCGAACGCATCGTCGGTGCCCCATCGGTCGCAGTTGGGGTATGGGTTGATGTGGGCTCGCGTGATGAGGCGGCTAATGAATATGGCACCGCCCATTTTATCGAACACGTCGTTTTTAAGGAAACCGAACGGTACTCGATGAAGGAGATTATGAACTCCATTGAGTCTCGTGGCGGAATGCTCAATGCCTTTACGACCAAAGAGCATACCTGTTTTTATACCTGGAATCGTGTGCCCTATCTCGAAGACGCCGTTTCTGTCTTGAGCGATCTAGTGATGCGTCCGGCAATTACTGATTCAGCAGTTAAACGCGAGAAAGATGTTATCATTGAGGAGATTCATGGGCTTGATGACGAGCCTGATGAATTGGTATTTGATCTCTTCGAGGAAACACTCTTCAAGTCATCGGGGCTTGCACATCCGGTGATTGGCACTATAGATTCTGTTTCGGGCGCGACGAAACGGTCACTCCGATCATTTCATAACACGCATTACGTCCCCGAAAATATTACGCTCGTCGTCAGCGGTTCGTAGAGTCATAACGATCTGTTTAAATATGCAAAGAAATACTTCTCGAATGTCTCGGCTCGTAAATCCGATTACAAGCGGGAAGTCATTCAGCCGAAATTATTAAAAGGGAAACGAGTCAAAGATACTCGCGAAGGTATCGGACAAGCACATATTATCATCGGTCGGCTTGCGCAAGGGATGGACAGCCCAAAACAACAAGAGATCAGTTTGCTTATTACGCTTCTGGGAGTCGGGATGTCAAGCCGGCTAAATCTTCGTCTTCGTGAAGAATTGGCATTGGCGTATGAGACTTCTGCTTTTCACGCACCGTTTGCCGAGACCGGAGCCGTTGGGCTGTATGCTGCGGTGACCGAAGAAAATGCGAAAAAAACTGAAGCTGAGATGAAACGTATTGTCCGCGGATTATTTACCAAGCCTATCACCGAGAGTGAAATTGAACGGACCAAAGAGCAAGTGATCGGCTCGTTAATTCTGGGACTTGAATCAATGACCTCGCGAATGATGCGCGCAGGTCAGCATATCTCTTATTATAAAAAGTATCAAGACCTCTCGGCTGAAATTAAAGAAATCCAGCAGGTGAGCCGTCGTTCTATTCTTGATTTGGCAGAAGAGCTTTTTGGCGACGAAACGTTACTTTCTGTTGTTTCTATCGCTTCTCATTCATAAAAAACGGAAATTGTGTTATGATCATCGGAGTACCACGCGAAATAAAAACGAACGAGAACCGTGTTGCGCTCACCCCGAGTGGCGCCGAAATTCTCAAATCACACGGACATACGGTTATCATCGAAGATAACGCTGGAGTCGGTTCGGGTTTTAATAATGCTGATTATACGGCACACGGTGTCGAGATCGTCAAGACGGCAAAAGAAGTTTTCGACCGTGCCGAGATGATTATGAAGGTCAAAGAGCCAATCGCTCAGGAATACCCGTTGATCCGTAAAGGTCAATTGCTTTTTACGTATTTCCATTTCGCCGCAGATCGTACCTTGACCGAGGCGATCATTAAATCGGGTTCGATCGCAATTGCCTATGAGACCGTTCAGAAGAGCGACAACTCGTTGCCGTTGCTTATTCCGATGTCGGAAGTAGCAGGTCGTATGGCTCCGCAAGAAGGTGCGAAGTACCTTGAGAAGACACAAGGCGGACGTGGCGTATTGCTTGCCGGTGTTCCAGGCACCGAACCTGCTGAAGTTGTAGTGCTTGGCGGTGGTGTTGTTGGTACCAATGCGGCAAAGATCGCCGCAGGACTTGGAGCACACGTTACAATTTTGGATGTCAGCTTACCACGTTTGCGCTATCTTGATGATGTGATGCCGAAAAATGTCGTCACAATGATGTCGAACCCATACAATATCCGCAAGCTTATCAAACGTGCTGATTTGGTGATCGGTGGTATCTTGATACCTGGTGCAAAAGCACCTCGATTGATTACTCGCGAAATGCTCAAAGATATGAAGCCCGGTTCGGTAATTGTTGATGTGGCTGTTGATCAAGGTGGTTGTATTGAAACGTGTAAACCGACCACTCACGAGAATCCTACTTTCGTTGTTGATGGTGTCGTGCATTATTGCGTCGCAAATATGCCTGGTGCTGTGCCGATGACTTCAACTATCGCACTAACCAATGCCACACTTCCGTATGCCGTTCAGCTTGCAAACGATGGCTACGAAAAAGCGATCAGTGCAAATGCAGAACTTCGTGCAGGGCTGAACATCATTGATGGTCACGTAACTTATCAAGGTGTCGCCGATGCCTTCGATATGAAATTCGAAGATTCGCGTAACTTCATTAAATAATTTCGATATTCTTCTTGCACAATGCCTAAAGTCACGATTGACGGCATCGAGTATGACGCGCTTGCAGGACAAACTGTCATCCAAGTTGCGCTCGAGCATGGTTTAGACGTCCCACACTTTTGCTGGCATCCGGGGCTTTCTGTTGCCGGTAATTGTCGTATGTGTATCGTTGATGTCGAGAAAATTCCTAAGCCTTCTATTGCCTGCGCTACTACTATAGCCGATGGTATGGTCGTCCATACACAAAACGAGAAATCGGTGAAGGCTCGTGAAGATGTAATGGAATTTTTGCTGGTGAATCATCCGCTCGATTGCCCGATCTGCGACGAAGCAGGGCAGTGCAAACTCCAAGATTACGCATTCAATCACTCGCGTGGTGAATCACGTTTCGAAGAAACCAAAAACCACAAAGACAAACGAGTACCATTCGGTCCGAATGTTCTTTTTGATGGCGAGCGTTGTATCTCTTGTTCACGATGTATTCGTTTTGGTCAGGAAATTGCCGATCAGCCGGTCTTGACTTTTGTTCAACGTGGTGATCACGTCACGATTCAACCATTCCCCGGGACCGAATTTGATAATCCCTACTCGATGAATATCATTGATATTTGTCCGGTCGGTGCGCTCACGAGCCGTGACTTCCGTTTCAAGGCGCGTCCTTGGGATATGTCCTTTACCGAGACAGTTTGTAATGGCTGTGCCGAAGGCTGCAGTATCAGAGTCGGTGCTCGTAATAATGAAATTTTGCGTCTTGAGCCACGACCAAATCCGAACGTCAATGATTTTTGGATGTGCGATGAAGGTCGCCTTGAGACATACCCTCCTGTTAATGCGGATGACCGTATCTCGGGTGCAATGCACAAAATAGGTGCTAATCATCAACAAGTAGAACTGCATAATGCTGTCGAACTTATTGCTTCGTCATTAAAGAAATACAAAGCAGAAGAAATAGCATTTGTTGCATCACCGTATGCAACACTCGAAGATAATGTGGTTTTTCTCGAAGCCGCGAAACAAAAAGGCGCGAAGCATATCGGTTACTTCGAGCATATTGTTGGTGAAGATGCCAAGCTGTTAATCAAAGCAGACAAAACACCGAATGCTTATAGTAT
>JANYDV010000278.1 GCA_025363505.1 Bacteroidota bacterium | reverse complement strand
GAATCCTTGCCGCCCGAAAAAGCCACATAGTATCCCTCTGGCGGTTCAAATGTCTTTAGCCGTTCAATCGCAATTTCATCTAATGTTTTGCCGATAAATGCACGCATTTCAAGAATTTTTGATGCGGTGTACATTCCATCTACCGCAAAGAAATAATTCGGGAAAATAAATCCGCCCAGTGTGCCACCAACAAATGAGACATCTTCTTTCGAACTTGCCACCATCATCGCAGCGTGTGCGTTCTTGGTGTACATCACTTCGACGCCGTACTCTTTTGCAATAATCTCGACTTCCACTGAAGCTGAAACCGGCACAGCAATCTTTTTTACAACTTCCCCTTTGATCTTGCTGCTTTCAAGAAATAGTTTTGTGATGAGTGTGAGTAATCGCTGATTGCTAAAGAGTGAACCTTGATGATTGATGACCGAAATACGTTCGCCACCCGCATCAAGAATAAAACCAATGTCGTAGCCGAGAGAAGTGACGATACTTTGGAGCTGAACAACCGAACGATCGTATTCTTCTTGTACGCGTGTGAGCTTTGTTGGTTCGAGATAGCCATTTACCGAAACAACTTCTACCCCGAGCGAGCCAAGGATGTTTGGAAAAATAGTTGAGGCAATACCATGAGCATAATCAATTGCTATCTTGAATTTAGCTTTCGAGATAAGCTCTGTGTCAATGCTGCCAAGAAATTGCTTTCGATAGGCTTCGGCTGTATGAGCGGGGAAGTCTATCGTGCCAACTTTTTCATACGGTGCACGCTGAAAATCTTCACCGAAGAAATATCGCTCGATGGTTTTTCCTTTCGAGGTGGTGAGGTCTTTGCCATCGGAATCAAAAAAGATAATATCGCTGCGGCGTTTGTCGTTCGGATTCTTTCGAATATGAACTCCGGCAGATTGTCTGCCTCCAATAAGAATATGTCGGGTTAATGGAATAGGGGTTTGCTCGAGATCAGCAACATTCACGCCCGCACTCATCAAACCACTTCCGAGAGCACGACTGACAACGCGCGACCCCGGATCGCTATCACGAGAAATAACCACGCGCTGCCCCATACCGACCATCGCTCCCAGCGACGCCCCAACTTTGGCAGAAAACTCCGGAGTAATTTCGATATTCGATGCGCCGGAAATTCTTGAATTGGTAAATAAGCCCTTGGTCCAACGTTCTTCCCAGACAAGGCTTGTATGAAGTATCGCACCGGCATCAACTTTTTTCTGGGGCCAAAGCTTGACGTAGGGCATTACTTCTGCGCCTTCGCCAATTTCGCAACCTTCCCCCATAAATACGTGCTCATGCACCATCGCATCAGCACCAATTTTTGTTTTACTGCAAAGAACGGTGTGGCTCATATTGACGCGTTCGCCAATATCAACACCATCCCAAAAGATCGAGTTATCCATTCTCGAACCTCCGTGGATAACGCAATCATCACCGACAACGCAATTCAATAATTTTACACCCGGGGCGATCTTCACATTTTTCCCGATTACATTAAAGCCGAAAAACTCGACGCCTTCGACAAGCGATCCCTCACCGATGATCGCATTTTCTTGGTGTATTCCTTCGGAGTCGATCTTTACTCTGCCGCCAAGTGCATCAAGATGTGCTTCGTGATACTCGCCCAAGTTACCTATGTCGCGCCAGTATCCCGGGGCAATGTAGCCGTAGAGACCCGCATCTTGTTCGAGTAGCATCGGAAAAAGATCTTTCGAAAAATCGAAATCTCGTTTGTAGGGGATAAGCTCGAACACCTCCGGTTCGAGAATATATATTCCTGTATTGATCGTATCGCTAAACACTTCGCCCCATGATGGCTTTTCGAGGAAGCGCTCGACCTTGCCATCGTCACCCGTGATGACCACACCAAACTGCAACGGATTTTTTACTCGTGTAAGGATGATAGTGGTTTTTGCTTTTTTCGCTTCGTGATAAGCAATGGCGTCAGTCAGATCAAAATCAGTGAGCACATCGCCGCTGATAATAATGATACGCTCTTTGATATTGTATTGCTCAGTGGCATTGCGCACACTGCCTGCAGTTCCATAGTCGGCTTCGGCACGAACGTAGTTCATATTGATGCCAAACTTCGAGCCGTCCTCGAAATAGGAGCTGATCGCTTCGGGATGAAAAAACAGCAGCGAGATCATATCGCGGAAGTCGTGCGCCTTCAGCAAACGGACGATGTGCTCCATCATCGGCTTGTTGAGCAGCGGCACCATCGGTTTTGGCAAATGCATTGTCAGGGGGCGCAAGCGTGTCCCGAAACCGCCTGCCATGATGATTGCCTTCATAGTGTAGAAGTAAAATTAACGTATAGTATAATGTATTGCTGAGGCAGAAAGTTTATTATATCATACTAAAAGGTACTTAATACGACTCACCCTCATTCGGAAAATTACCACTCTTGACATCGTCGGAATATTTGCCGAATGCACTACGGACATCTTGGGCAAGGGTCAGATATTTTCTGACGAAGCGCGGATGAAAATCTTCGTTGAGACCGAGCATATCATGAAGCACCAGGACTTGACCGTCACAGCCATTTCCGGCGCCTATTCCTATCGTTGCGACTTCTAATATTGCTGTTACTTCTGCTGCCAGTTCTGCAGGGATTTTTTCGAGCACGATCGCAAAAACTCCGGCATCTTGCAAGGCGAGGGCATCTGCTTTGATGCGGGCGGCTTCGTCAGGGGTCGTGCCGCGTGTGCGATAGGTGCCAAATTGATTGATTGATTGCGGCGTAAGCCCCAAATGCCCACAAACAGGAATGCCGTTATCGGTCATGAGTTTTACTGTTGCGCACACTCGCTCGCCTCCTTCGAGCTTTACGGCTCCGGCTCCGGT
>JANYDV010000260.1 GCA_025363505.1 Bacteroidota bacterium | reverse complement strand
CGATACCGATGCAGTCAATCTCGCGAATGCAGAAACCAGCTATCGGGTGTTTATGCGCGACGTGGTTGATTACGCGCTCGGCAAAATTACTGCCGCGCTGACACGCGAACTCGCCACAGAGTTTTCAGCAAATATCGTGATCGAACACGAGCCTGTCGTGCCCGAATCGGAAGAACAACTTCTCGGCAGACTCCGAGAGTTGCGGTCGGCACTGACGATTGACGAACAGCGAGCATTGCTCAAACTACCACCATTGCCTCATGGTAACGGTAAAGTGTTTCTCATCGGCAATGCGGTGCTCGGTAGTGATTGGAAACCGCTGGGTGGGTAGAACATTATAGCAAGTCGTTATCGTGAGCTACCGGAGGTATTTCATAATGTCAGGCTCTAACTGAAAAACAGCGGCATCGCGGAGTTTTTTGCGATCATCGGCTATCCAAAGATAGCGCCAATCATGCATCAATGACTCAACAAACAAGCTGATCGTATTGACATTGTAACCGATGACCAAACCCAGCACCGCTTTATAAATATAATCATCGCAACTGCATCTCCCAAAGGTAATGCCGACCGCTGAGCCAAGTAGCATCAATGGGACGGTGCGCATAAAATCTTGCCGTATTGGAAGATTGATACGCTTGATCATCGAGTCGCGAATAATAATTGAGTGACTAAAAGTAATATAGCGGTCGGTACGCTCGTAGGGTTCGAGCACCACAATGCTTGAGTCGCGCACACTTACCAACGAATAGGTATGCACGGTGCCATCGCGAAACTCAATATCAGCACGATACTTCGCTCCGCATCCGCAGATCGAAAGAGTAATAATCGCAACAAAGAAATGATAACCGCGCAAATCAGGAATAGAAAAATTCGTTTTGAATAATGGGTATTCCATTACGAAAGGACACAAACAATGGTTCGAAATAAAATGATGCGCTACCGATTGCTTTTTGCAAACTTCAGTACCTCCGGTTCTTTTTCCGGAAAGCTGGCAATGTAGGTGCGAAGGTTGTGAACGTCGCGCTCACTCGAAAGGGTGAATTGATCATATTTGTCACTTGTCAAATAGCCGATGGTGTATTGGAGTGCATTAAAAAACGGAATGAGCGAGTACCCATAGACTTTGACGCGAAATGCTGATGGACCTTGAAAACAATCAACTAAGGTCGGAATAAAAGTCCCCGTGAGCGAGCGCTCGCTTTCGCGATAGACTTTTTCGATAGCATCAAATCCTACGACTTTTACAGCATCAATAATAGAATCGAGACGATGTCCGCAAGGATTGGCTTTTGAAACAACAAGCGATTGGTCGCGCACCGAAAGGAGATAATATTCTTGTACTGATTGATCTCGAAATTGTATCACAACTCGATTGACCGGAGTGAATTCCGGTTTCGACAACCCACAGCTCGCTAAGATCACTGCGAGCACCAAGATCACGCAGTACTTCATACTTTATATAACTCAAATTGTGATGATAAGTTACAGTTTACTCTTTCAAAAAAACAAGAAATATTTATGAAAAACAACTATAAGATTCTCCGAGAACGATATAGATCAACTCCCGGAAAGATTATCCCGAGTGGTGATCATATCGTCACACTCAGCCACGACCAACTACAAACCAATGACGATAAAGATACTAACGTACTGCGCAAACACCAACTTACTGCTGACGAACATTCGCGTTTGCGATGGCTCAAGATTGCGACAAATGATCTTGACCGTGCCGGAGATGAAATGGTGATCGAAGGGGTCGTCACTACGCATTTCGAAAGAAATCCGCAATTTCTTTGGCAACACGGCATGACAAACGAGCCTGTCCATACGATCGGACGAATTCGTAAGCTCGTCAAAACTCCGAACGCACTCTATGCACTTGCTGACTATGCCAGTGCTTATGAATCACCACTCGCCGAGCGCATTTTTAACATGGACGAAGCAGGGTTGCTACCGGCAAACTCGATCGGCTTCCGACCGCTCGAATGGGAGCCTAATAGCAAAGGCGGTATTCGCTTTACAAAATGGGAATTGATTGAATGCTCGAAAGTCGAGCTACCCTGCAATCCTTATGCCATCGACGACGGCACACCCCGAAACGGAAAGTCGCTGAGCGTCGCCGAAGCGGCAGTCATGATTGGAAATTAAACATAGATTCGACAACACAGTTTTTTTCACAAATCAACACATACACATACTATGATAACACTACACGAAGACACACAAACACTTTCTGCTTCACGCGATGAAATGAAATCATTGATTGACGAAGCAGTGACCAAACGCATTCAAACATTGCCCGATCGAACGGCATTAAAATCAATCACCACAACGCATCCCCAATCGGAACAACGAAAGAAAATCAGAAAAACATTTCGGTTTTTTTCTGCACTTTCCTCCGGCGATCACGATGAGCTTCGGCGCATCCATTCGAGTTACGATCCCGAATATCTCAAAGTACTCTCGCCACAAGTCGAGGGCACACCATCTGCCGGCGGCTATCTGGTGCCGCAGGAGTTTTATGCCGATGTCATCTTTGCACTGAATGAATACGGGTTTGCACGCAAATATTGCCCTGTTGTCGAGATGAACTCGAACACACTCAATGTCTCAACACTCGCGTCAAAACCAACGGTACAGTGGGTGGACGAAAATTCGATCATCCCGGCATCAAAGGCAACGTTTGGCAGACTGACACTTGCCGCAAAAAAACTTGCCGCGATCTATCCGATCTCAAACGAACTCTTGCAAGATGCAAACATTGATGTCTATAACACCATCGTGCGCATTTTTGCAAATGTGTTTGCGCAAGAAGAAGACACCCAAGTCTTCAGCGGCACCGGTGCACCGTTTACCGGTATCCTCACGACAACGGGAGTAAACACGACCTATCTCGGCGGAAGCTCTTCGAGCGGCAAGACACATTTTACTGATGTCAACTTCGATGATATGATTGCGCTGGTGCAGTCCTTGGCTCCGGCATATCAACGCGACGCCGCGCTGTTCATCGAGCAAAACACTCTGACCGAACTCCTGAAGAAAAAAGATAGTAACAGTCGCTATCTTTGGGATCTCGCCAGTGCGATTATGCCAAGTGTTGCCGGTTCGCAAGGGCTGACTGCGACGACGCTCAGCTTCCGTGGCTTTCCGATTGTGGTTCTGCCCAACGGATTGCTAACGAGTGTCTTTGATAGTTCGCCGCATCCCGAAACACCATTCGCTATTTTCGGAAACTTGAAAACAGCAGGATGTTGGTTCG
>JANYDV010000215.1 GCA_025363505.1 Bacteroidota bacterium | reverse complement strand
ATTACCTCTCAATGTTGCCGGCACACTCTATATGGCTATGTGTTTTAGCAGTTCAACAAATAGTGTGTTTGGTACTTATCCTCATCCAAGTGAATTTGCCGTTGCTGCATTTAAAGACAATACGAAAGTCACCATTACCCCGACCGCAACCACGATGAGTGGTGTCGCGGCGGGGCAACCGTTGACATATACCCTCAATGCAGGTGAATGCGTACAAGTACAGGCGAGTGTCGTTTCTGTTGCGGGTGCCGATCTTACAGGCTCGTTAATCACCAGTGACAACCAAATTGCTGTTTTTAGTGGGCATAAGCGTTCCGAAGTACCACATGATTATGTCTGGTTCGACGATCAAAATCCTGTAAACCCGCATTCAAGCCGAGACCATTTGGCTGAACAAATGCCGCCGATCAGTGCGTGGGGTACAAATTTTATTGCGACAAACTTTAAGCCCAGAACTCTTGGGGATGTAATGAGGGTGCTGGTATCGGAAAATGGTACCACCGTCAAAATAAATGGACACGTATGGTGTTTTCTTGATCGCGGTCAATATAGAGATACACTCATCGCTTTCAGCGATACCGCTGCCAATAATATCTTTACCGTTGAGACATCGAAATCTGCACTCGTTGGGATGTTTGCTCACTCAACAAATTCCGGTAGTGGTCTTGGCGATCCATTCTTTGCAATTGTACCTCCGGTGAATCAAACCTATAATGATTTTACCTATTTCATCAGTCCATTTGCTGTCTACAACCAAAACAATTATGTTGTCATCGCAACCGAAGAATCAGGTGCGGGTACGATCAGTCTTAACGGCGTTGTTCAACCTTCTGCCTCATACCAACCGGCGTTCGGTACTTTAAACGGGAAAAAATATAAAGTTGGTACATTCCAACAACCCACCACCGGCATCAACCGTGCGATGTCTCCGAACAGCAGCGATAATGGCTTCACGATCTTAGCTTATGGCTTTGGCGTTGTTGATTCTTATGGATACACTGCAGGATCATTATTGAAGCCAATGGGTCCTATTATGAATATGAATAACACTGCTTCCTCACCGGCACCGGGGGGCAGCCCATCATTACCGTTCTATAAACTGCGTAATATTATTGATGCACCGGTGTATATTGACAGCGTACGAATTCGCTATAACTCAAACCCTGAGCATATTTATGTTGAAGTAAAGAATATGCCAATGACATATTTACCAACCATCGGAATGGGCGAAGAACTTCCGTTGACCTTGATACCGCGCTCAACGCCGACCCAACCGATCAACGGCATCGCAACAGTCTATACCCATACAGGACTCTGGACTGACCTCATTCCGTATGAAATGCCATTTACTATTCAAGCAGGTTCGACCTCTTCGGTAACACCTGTCAAAGAGCATTCAGCACAAGCTGAGTTGTATCCAAATCCTGTTCATGATGAAGCGACACTTGCATTTACTATCGGGGCGGCGTCGCGGGTTATGATCGAAGTCTATGATGCTCTTGGCAGATCAGTCACAACTGTTGCCGATGAGATGATGACTGAAGGCTCGCATAGTGTTCGTCTCAGCGGAAACAAACTTCCGAACGGAACATATTTCTATCGCATCAGTGTGCCGGGACTTGGTATTGCTGAGCGTGGTGAGTTTATCGTCGTGCATTAACTCTAATGTTCTTGACCATTCCATTCGATCTCGAAGGGGTGGTCTGATGTTATTTTTGTAGGAATTATGACACCTATCAATGGTGAAGCTCTTTCGTATATTTGATCGAGTATGTGTTTCATCTGTTTTCTACGCTACGGTTGTAGCGGTGGTAGTGTTTGGCTTCTTGGGGACTTCAACACTTCGTTCGCAAACCACCCCCACCCGAGAAGGATACGGAAATTACATTCGCTCAGCAACACCACCACCCCTTTCAGCTCGGACACCATCTGAAGTAAAGCTGATTACCCCATCAGCGGCAGCGGCGATGCCACAAGGCTTACAGCCGGTGTACAAAACTGCCGGTAAAGATTTCTTCATCGCATTTCCTTCCTGTGTCGGCACTGATATCCCAAGTGACCCACCATACAAGCGTCTCTATATCTCTGCCCGATCAAAAACTCATGGGTCGGTAAGTCTTGTAGGCGGCGGATGGAGTAAATCATTTATTACTGATCCCAAAAAAGTAACAATCGTTGATCTCCCGACATGGGCAGGGCTCGAACGCAACGAAACTGAACTCATCTACAAACGAGCATTTGAAGTGCAAAGCGAAGACGAAGTGGCTGTCTATGCACTATCCTCTCGTCACTTAAGCACAGATGGTTTTCTCGTACTGCCGGTCGAGGCACTGGGACAACAATATTCTCTTGCAAGCACTCGTAATGCATTGTATTACAGTTCAAGAGCAGCTGATACTGTCCCCAGAAGCCAATGTTTACTTACAGGTATTGAAGATAGAACAACCGTAACGCTGACACTGACCGCAAATTCTTTCGGAAGAAAATTTCTTCAAGGTCAGCCATATACATTTATCCTCAACAAGGGTGAGGTTATCGAGATTTGCGCTCGTGATACCGGTATCAGAGGAATGGTCGGCAACGTTCTTTATTGGGTTGGCAAATTGCCGTTGATCGATTGTGACTTAACCGGTTCGATTATTACTTCCGACAAACCGATAGCAGTATTCAGTGGGCACGAACGCGCATCTGTTCCTGACTCTTTGGAGTTCAATTGGGTAGGGCATCCAAGTGTGTCTCGTGATCATATCATTGAGCAAATGCCCCCGGCAGAAAATTGGGGCAAAACATTTGCATTCATTCCTTCATCGCGTGGCTCAACCAACAGCCGCCCGAAAGCCGGGGATGCGATTCGGATTGTTGCCGGATATGACTTGACAAATATTTCAATCAACGGTGTACCGTCTTTCCAACTCTCTCGCGGTAACTACAAACAATTATTCTTAAACAAAGCAACGCTCATTACTTCTTCGCAGCCGGTGCTGATCGTAAAATATCTGCTCACAGCAGTCTCGACCGATACGCTCGGCGACCCGGATATGACCGTACTGCCACCACTCGAAAATATGAGTACGTTCTATTCATTACCCACACTTACGGGTAATGGGTCGTTTAGTGAACATTACATTTCTATTCTCTGCGACTCCGAAGCACTGACTACAACCACCTTAAATGGATTTACCCTTGATCCAATATTGCTTTCACCACTGATCGGCACACGATACTACTATACAACCATTCGTGTCACCCCTGGTACACAACGTATCGAAAGCACACTCCCTTGTTATGCTGAAGCCTATGGATTCGGAAATTTTAATTCTTATTCATTTTCAGGGGGCGGAAGTTTTCCCTATCTGCATGGGCTTTATACAAAAGATCTTGACTTCGGGTTAGTCACCGTTGGCTCGACGCAGGATTCAAACACGTTTATTTTCGCACTTCCGGCACCACAACAGTTGTCCGAGATTTCTGAAGTCTATCATTACACATGGGAAAGTGGTGATACATCGGTATTTGGTATTCTTGATACCTTGCGCCTTGCTACACCAATTGCTCCGGGAAATAAACTACCGGTGTATTTCCGGTTCCATCCCACAACCGGTGGTTCATATCAAGCAAAACTTCGTGTGTGGTCAAACAATGAGAGCGATCTCTTTATTAATGTCTATGGCACGGCATATCTCCCCAGTATCTCTATCTCCCCTGACACATTAGATTTTGGCAGAGTGAGAGTTGGGAAATTGAAAGACAGCCTTTTTACGATTTATAATACCGGCGCCGGCTATGTGATATTAATACTATCTGATTTTAATTCATTTTTAAGTTTTACTCCGTTCAAAACAACACCGTTATCAACAAACAAAATAGAGCCCGCAATACCGAGCCCTGTCAATACATCATTCCAGCCGCCGAATAGGACATATTACAAGAAATCTTTTCCTGTTGCGGCACAAAATATTTCTCCTGACAAATATGTATTACTCTTAGGGCGCGGAGTTGATTATATTATTCCGCCGGTGGATACTTCCTTCGGAAAAATTCGTGTCGGCAAGAAATCAGGATGGTACAATATACCGGTCACCAATTACGGTGATGATAGCACGACCATTACTTCGATCACGTTCGCTGGTGGTAATACGGTTGATTTTGAGATCGACCCCACGTCGCTCCCTACCCCTCTTACCCCGAAAAATTGGCTACTTGATACACTTCAAACAGGTCTGGGCAACGAACGAAAATTTTTCAGAGCGCGCTTCGCTCCACAACTTGATACTGCCAGAAATATTATCGACACCGGCTATCGTATGGTGGCAGTGCAAATCAAAACAACTGACGATCGTATCATTGTCGATACGCTTCGCGCTATCGCCGGTGAGCCAATTTTAAAAGCTACCCCCGTTCGTATTGATTTCGGCACCTATACAAACCCGAAGATCAATATTGACACTCGCCTTGATACCCTCATCAATATCGGAACATTCGAGGGTATTGTCGATTCGCTTCGTCAGACGAATCCGAAATTTTTTACTGTTCGTGGTCAGCCCGCTCCTTTCCCGGATAATTCGAGAATTGCAGAACAACAATTAATTCCGCTTGCGATAGATTTTCATATCATCGAAGTCGGTGAGTTTTTTGATACCATCTTTGCATTTAATGACTCTCGTTTTCAACCGCTGATCATTGTCCATGGGAAAGTACAAGCAGACATTGATAGTGTCCCAGGTCTTTCGTTAGGGAATATTTCGAGTTGCTTGCCGCTTGATACGACTTTCCAACTTCATAACCCAAGCAAAGTTCGGATCGCGATCAGCAAGATCATCAAAGTCGGCGATACTGCCGGTTTTTCTTTCCCTGATTTTAAGAGCTTGAATTTTCCGGTCTTTATTGATGCCGATAGTATCTTCAGTCTTCATTTGCGCTATGTGTTCCCTTCAGATTCGCTCAATGGGTTCCAACAAGTAGCCATTATCATCGTCCGTCCGACGTATGATGAGTTATTATCTCTGGAATATGATACCATATTCGTATCGTTAACCAGAAATACAAAACAACTTTCTTTGCAAGCATTTCTTCCGCCGTATAAACCCAGCGCCGGAGATGCACCGTTCAGCATACCGGTCTATTTGAAAGGTGATCGCCTCGGCATAACCGAATTGGACAATGATACAATTAATATTCATTTCTCCAATGATCTTATCGAGCCTATCGGACTTAATCGTGCGCTGTCACTCACTGAGGAAGGGCTCGGCAAAGCTCCGACACAACCACCTTTTGTGTGGGACAAGGTAAAGCACATTCTCTCTGTGCCATTATATAATGTGGCAATCTCGACAGGTTCTACACAAAATGTACTACTGTTTACAATTCTCTGCTCAACGTATTTAACACCCGATACGGCAATTGACGTAAAAACCTCTGTTGGATTTGTTAGTGCACCGTGTGCATTCAGGGTTGCTCAGAACGTATTGACAGTCAACTATGCCAATGAATGCGGCAATACGACGCTTCGTGATTTGCTCTTGAGTGGCAAGCCTGCTATTTCCATTTCCCAGCCACATCCGAATCCGTCTCAGTCAGGGAATATCAATTTTGACTATATTTCTGCCTCCGATTATCTATTGTCATGGCAGGTATGTAACGACCGCGGCACAGTGATTCTGTCGCGATCTTCCTATCCGATTACTCGCGGAGAAGGTGCTGTGACCGTACCCGCATCGGAAATCCCCGTAAGTGGTTCATATTATATAACTATAACGGTGGCTGATGCCAATACTATCACGCAAAAACAGATCACCACTAAATTTTCTGTAATAAAATAAGAGACATTTTTCCGTTTTACGTGTCTCTTATACTTGAGAGATAAATTATTTAAATAATTTATGCCCCAAAAACTGTAACTTCACCCTCTGAAATATGTTTCTAAAGAGCTTTCGTAAGTAAAACAAAATGAACGCCCCCAAACAATTCTTGGTCTTCGCCGTCGCACTATGCTGCGTGTTTTTCTCCACATTGAGTTTTTCGCAACAAAAAGATAATGCCGGCAAAGAATTTTATCTTGCCTTTGGCACAAATCAAGGTGGAGGAACAGACGATAATAGCTTCCAACTCTATATCACCGGTAAAACCGCAACCAAAGGTATTGTCGAAGTCAAGGCACTTTCTTTTATTAGAAATTTTACAGTAACCCCCGGGCAGATCACGACGATTGATCTTCCGAGCGATGGAACCGGCGGACCAACAGTCGAACTTACAGAAAATGATGAAGAAAAGATTATCAAAGGAATGGCTGTCCATATCACCGCCGACGAAGAAGTAGCGGTCTATGGAATGAATCATAAGCAATACTCGACCGATGCATTTATGGGTATTCCTGTTGATGTATTGGGTACCGAATATATCACTCTCAATTACCAAACGTGTAATTCCGGAAATGCCGGACCAAGTAACAGTGCTACCGCCGGAGAATTTTGGCTTGTTGCTACCAATGATTCTACAAACGTAACCATCACTCCGCGTGCAAGAACAAAAGCCGGTGTACAAGCGGGCGCTTCGATACCCTTATTACTTTATAAAGGTGATGTGTATTTAGTGCATGGTGATAGTAAGAATCTCAGTAATGATCTTACCGGTTCAATCATCGAGTCCGACCAACCTTTGGCAGTTTTTACCGGTCACGTTCGTGCGGCTATTCCCCAAGGCTTTCTCAATAAAGGCAGTACTACTACCAGTCGTGACCATTTAGTCGAACAACTTCCGCCTGTAAGTGCCTGGGGCGACTCGGCTCTTGTTGTTCGTTATGCTTCATCCGACCTTGCCGATCTTGTCCGTATTGTCTCTGCTGAAGATGATAATCAAATTACTGTGAATGGCAATGTTGTTGCAACTCTTAACAAAGGCTCTTTTTTCGAGATTAAAGCACTTACGGGACCAACGTCGATACATGCTACTAATCCTATTTTAGTAGGTCAGTATATGCACACCAGTGTCTATGGTACAATAGGCGGCGGAAATCCCTATGGCGATCCTGCTTTGGCATTAGTATATCCTGTAGAGCAATTTGCTAATTCCTACACATTTATTTCTGTTGTCAATCCTGTATATACCGGCAACTATGTCAATGTTGTCACTCTCAGTAGCGTAGGGATGGTACTCGATGGTGTTCCTATACCGGCAAGTGCTTTTTCTCCAATGCCGAATTCCAGTTATTTGTATGCTCAAATTGATCTTGATCAATTTACGAAAGGCGGTTCCGGTCAAGGCACTCATAACATCTCAGGACCTAATCCCTTTGGAATCACAATCTATGGTTTAGGAGCCGTCGATAGTTATGCTTATACAGGTGGTACCCTGCTAAAGACCATCACCCCATTCAAAACGGTCGGCGTCGTTATTGACTTTGGCGATCGCCTTCTCGGACCTGCACCGGGATATAGCGGGTTCTGGGATACAACTGTATATATTCAAAATATTTCAAGCGATCCACTCCTCATAACAGGATTTAACAAACGATCAGGGGATTTTACTAAATTCGATGTTACCAGACCCGCTAATCCCATTTCAATTGGAGCAGGTGGGTTTGATTCGATCACTATTCGTTTCACGCCAAACGAGCCAGATCGTCGAATGCACACAACCATCAATGCACAGACAGAGCATCTTCGTGCGTATGTCGTTGATGTTTATGGACGCGGTATTCTCAATAATCTTCAAGTCTTTAGCGACTCCTCATCGAAACGACATATCGATACATTAGATTTTGGGGTGTTCGAACAGACTGATCCCGCAAAAGACTCAATGGTTTTTATTTCAAACAAAGGGTCGGCTCCGCTACCCATCAATGCTGCACCGATCACCGGAGTTAACGCCGCTGATTTTTCATTAGTCACTATTGATACAGCACAAAAGACCGTTACTGTTCCTTTCGTATTACCAGTATCTT
>JANYDV010000194.1 GCA_025363505.1 Bacteroidota bacterium | reverse complement strand
CGTGCGACCCAACGGATGGTTTGTGTTGCTCTGCCGATTACTTTAAGATCAAGTGCTTTATTAATATTATCAGCAGCGACCGTAAATGATACGCCACCGATATTTCCGGCAAGAAGCGTTGCCACCGGTGGAGCACCGATGAAATTTACAACGCCGGCATTATCGCGATAGATCAAACCCTTCATATCATAGCCGACATACAAGCCCGGAGTGCTGGTGCAAATACCCGTAACCATAATATGAAATGTGTAAACAGTATTTTTATTTGGCAAGCTCAATTCTAATGACCCACCATCGAGAAACAGCGACGTTGGCGTTACACCGTCAGTAGTGATATTGCGAAGGACAAACACAGATGTCTGAGCATCGCCCGTCGAAGCAAATGCCCCCGATGACTGTGCGAACTGTGCATATTGTTGCGCCGATGCTTGTAACCCGCCCAAGACCATCGCATTTGAGCCATCAGTGGAATTTGATGAGCCACCGACAATAACACTATTATTTCCATTGGCAACGTTAAAATTTCCGCCGTTAATGGTCGAGTAATCTCCGATCGCATTATTCTGGTATCCTCCTCCAACCGCAGCGGTATAACCGTTTGCATTATTAAATACACCACCGACGATACCCGTGTAAGTATTATTAGCAGAGTTAGAATTACCACCGCCGACAAAGCTTCCAAATCCGCTTGCCGAATTTGATGTACCACCTACAATAGCCGAACCCGAACCTGATGCAAAATTACCAGCGCTCGACTCGCCATCAAATCCACCACCACCGACAAAACTTCCTGAACCTGTTGCAAAATTTCCCAACCCTCCGCCAATAAATGCGTAATTGTTATAGACATTATTTCCTCCGCCGCCGACGATCGCTCCGTAGCTCGCCGTGACGATGTTGCCTATTCCGCCGATTATCACACTATTACGTATAATTCCTTCTCCGCCGCTGATGCGATTGTTAATACCACCACCGATAAAACTAAAATCGGCATTAATAAAGTTTACTGCTTGGTCTTCGCCACCGCCGGCAATGACCGAACCTCTGTTGAATAAATTGATCGAGTTGTATTGGTAGCCGCCTGTAATGTTTACAGATGAATCTTTTGGTTCATAAAGCATCACACGCATCGAGCCTTTGTTTTTATTATCACTTTGAAAGACGTGTATCTCAAATGGCTGATCATCAGTGGTGCCGATAAAATTTGTACCTGCTGTGGTCGAGGCATCACCGGTCAGACTCCAGCCTCCCGATCCGCCCGAAGCCGCAGCCCAAGAAAGATTTCCCGAAGCATCATTGGTCAAGACGCCACCAGCATTCGAAGCAGGCCACGAGTAGGGCACACCGTTAATAGCAATAAGATTACCATTGGTATTGACCTGAAATTTATCGCCGTTGCCAACAGTCAACAATGAGACCGGCGTCGAATCGCCGATACCCACATTACCGGTTGCCGTAACACGAACACGTTCGGCATTGGTCGTGCGAATCAACATCGGGCGAGCATCGGTCGTACCAAGAAAATTGGTGAGCGTATTAGTACCGCTATTGCCCACAAGATTCCAAGCATTCACAACTACCGGAGCAGTCCAGCTTAGCGTACCCGTGCCGTTGTTCGTCAAGACACCCGCAGCATTTGCGCCGGGCCAGAGATACGAAACGCCTTTGATCGCAACGAGGTCGCCACTGCTATTAACTTGAAATTTACTCAGAGCGCCGACACTAAATAGTGATGCAGGACTTTGTACACCCACGCCGAAATTTCCGGTGGCGAGCACGCGAAGACGTTCGTTGTTTGTAGTCCTGACGACAAGGTCTTTTCCGTCAATCGTACCAAGAAAATTTGTTTCCGGGTCGGTGCCGTTGTTGCCGGTAATATTCCAACCAGTAGCCGAACTCGCCGCTGCCCACGTCAGGGTACCTGTTCCGTTATTAGTCAGCACACCCGTCGCATTGGCGAGCGGCCAAGAATATGATACGCCTTTGAGAGCTACCACGTCACCAGTACTATTGACTTGAAATTTATCGCCATTTCCGACCGTCAGTAACGACGCCGGTGACGGATCGCCGATGCCGACATTACCCGTTGCCAACACCCGAAGCCGTTCGCTGTTGGTCGTTCTGATCACCAAATCTTGCCCATCGATCGTACCAAGAAAATTGGTAACAGGGTTCGTGCCGCTATTGCCCACTAGCGCCCAACCCGTACTGGCTCCGCCGCCCCCGCCTGCAGACACCCATGCCGTACCGTTGTACATATCAAATGAATGTGAGGTCGTGTTATAGACCAGCATTCCTTCCGGTGGCACACCACCACACATAGCAAGCTCTTGCCCAACGCTCATTCGTGGCGGGAGGAAGCCTTTGGTCGTCGAAGAAAGGTCAAGCAACGAGCAAGGATTCGGAAATCCAGCGCTTGTTACGCCCGTGTTATCAATACCCATCGAGCCATTGAGATTGGAAAGATAGACCTTCGGATGGGTAGGATTATTATCATCAAGCACTAACTGTTGCGCTCCGAAAATACGTACGCCCGTCTGTGCCGAAACAAGCGAAAATGAAGCGCTCAACAGACACAGCGAGAATAAAAATTTCTTCATAAGATTCAGTTAAT
>JANYDV010000189.1 GCA_025363505.1 Bacteroidota bacterium | reverse complement strand
CGCTCGGCAACCTCCAGTTGAACAAGCAATGTAGCCGAACGAATAGATGCACGTTCGTCGAGCAGCTTAAAGATAATTGGGCTGGTGATGTAGTACGGAATATTCCCGACAACAGTCAATTTTTCGTGACCTTCGAGTAAGCTCTTTAGCACGACCGACATAAAATCTTGGTGCACCACTTCGAGTCGGGGGTCAGGCAGATCGGTTTTCAATACTTCAATAGCTCGGTCGTCAAGTTCAAATGCAATAAGCTTCGAAAGCTTTTGTTTTAGAAGCCTTCGGGTAAGATTGCCCGTTCCCGGACCAATCTCGATTACCATTTCATCTTCGGGAATTCTTGCCGCTTCGGCAATGTCGCGAAGTGTCTTTTCATCATGAAGAAAGTGCTGTCCGAGTGATTTTTTTGCCTGAAGATGCGCCATTCAATAAATTTATTTTGTTATCAAACAAGAATACCGTATCTTTGTGCATAGATAATTGAGAAAAAATGAGGTCTGAAATTGATAATTCTACAAGATTGCTTTCTCCTATGAAATACGTCGTTTTATTTGCGATGATGTTTGTTGTGACAAGTGCCTCCGGACAGCACTCTGTGCGCTATTCAAGAGGTGTTGATGCGATCGAATTTACTTGTGTGAATGAAAGAACTGTCCAAATATCTTATCTCATTAATGGCAAAGCAGACTCGGCATCGGTGATCATTGATTCAGCATTTCATCCGGCCGGCATATTCGAATCAGTTGATTCCATTAAAAACGGACTTCGCATACAGGGGAAGTATTATTCAATAGTAGTCAATACGCAGTTATATGTCATCACTGTCTATGATAACAATGAGCAATTACTTTTTTCGACTATTACCGATACAGGGTTCACGGCCAATGCCTGTTGGGCGAAGGTTGTGAAAGGGGATTACTACGGGCTTGATAATCGTGCTTGGGGTATCCTGCGGTGGGGGTGGGATGCGTATGTTCATTCGAGTGATTGGGGAAATGCGAGTGGAATGTTCACGTGGTCAACTGTTGGCTTAGGGATGGTGGCTGATATGGATGAAGGTCCGGCGAATATTGAGGGACCTGCCGGAAATTTTCATTATATGAAACAAAAAAGCTCTCGACGAAATAATGTGTTGTATCTTATGGTCGGAACTCCGAAACAGATATTCTCTGAATGTTCTGCGATAGTCGGCAAACCAACAATGCCACCGTTTTGGTCGCTGGGCTTTATCCATAGTAAATGGAAACAAAACGAACAAGATGTGTACCGTGTCGCAAATCAATACAGAAGTAAAGACATCCCCGTTGATGCATTCGCGTTCGATTTTGAATGGATGGACTGGGGAAATCCGTGGGGCGAGTTCAAATGGAATCCGGAAGGTTTCCCATCTGCCCAAAGCGGACAGTTCGGAGATTCATTGAAACATCTGGGGATCACACTGATGGGAATTCGCAAACCCCGCATTCACTATGATGAACCCGAAGGTCAATTTGCAAAGGACCATGGGTATCTGATCAATGGGACACTCTCATTCGATTATTCCAGCCATAAACGTGTAGCGCTGCTCAACTTTTTTGACCCTGAAGTGCGGCGATGGTTTTGGGATATGACCGCCGACACTTCTCGTAATCCTTTCACGAGAGGTATGAAAGCGTTTTGGAATGATGAAGACGCGTATGAGCGTTCGATGTTCGGAACAGTAGTACAACAGGCACAGTACGAAGGGCAGCGAAGTTTTAATAACGAGCGGATCTTCTCGCTTAACAGAAATTTTTTCATCGGCGCGAACCGATTTGCCTATGGTCTTTGGTCGGGAGACATTAGCTCGGATTTTAAGACGCTTGCCGCCCAGCGTACTGTTGTACAAAACTCTGCTTGTATCGGAAACGGTTGGTGGTCTATGGATATTGGTGGATATATAGGCGCATCTGATTCATCGCTTGGAATATCGGAGATGTATATTCGTTGGATCCAGCTTGGTGCGTTCGTCCCGTTCTTTCGGATACACAGCGTTTATGATAAACAGCGCGAGCCGTGGTTGTACGGTGCGAATGCGGAGCGCATTTGCAGCGAATACATTCGACTACGCTATACCTTACTGCCCTATACTTATGGGCTATTTCGGACATTTGCCGATGAAGGACTTCCGCCGGTACGCCCATTTATCATTGATCACCCCGATGAGTTTTCTTTGCATCAAGAAACTCGCGCATTTCAATTTGGCCCGAGCATTGTAGTTGCACCTGTCGTCGATTCACTTGTTCGAACGGCAACGTTCAATCTCCCTTCAGGAAAATGGGTCAATTACTGGGATGACAGTATTATTGTCGGAGGGTCGGAAGTCACTCTTGAAGCCGGACTCGAACACATTCCTATCTTGATGAAATGGGGCTCTATTATACCTGAGCGCGACTATGGCAGGTACACTCTCGATAGTAACGCCTTTCGTGATATTCGTTTTCATATTTATGGTGGCGGTACTGATTCGCTCACATATTATGAAGATGATTTCAACACCTACGATTATGAAAAAGGAATGTATGCAAAGATACCCTATTCACATCTTTTTAAAAAAGGAGTCGAAAGTATTTTGATCGCTCAGCAGAGCGGAAATTATCATATTAATAAACGTCGCGGCTATTTCATTTTTCATTGTTTAGAAAGTCCTGTCGCTGCTGTACATTACGACCATCTCCCGCTTCGTAAGATTCCGTTAGATAGTCTCTATCATTCTTCTGCCGAAGGATGGGTATTTGATACAATAAAGCATCAACTTATTGTTGCGCTCAGTGACCCTTTCAAACCTTCCGAAATAGAGATCGATCCGGAAAAATATTCTTCTCATGATAGCGATGTTTTGTTTTCTTCATCTGTCGATGTTTTCCCGAATCCCGCCGAGCATTCTATTCGCTGTGTGGTGAGTGTGCCGGATGATGAACGCATCGAAGTACGGGTTGCAACCGAGACCGGCGTTGTTGTTCTTCAAAAAAATCAACAGCTACATCAAGGAAAAAATATTCTTGATCTTGGCACAAGTATGCTGTCTCCCGGAGCGTATTTTATCACGATACAAGGTAGCAATTGGAAGAGAACAGCACGTGTTGTCCTACTTGCACGATAATGTCGAAGTCTGGATTGCTTCAACGTTCTCGTAAATGGCAATGTTAAGAAATCTCATACATCTATCATAGAAGGAGTTGTTATGTACGTCTGTCAATGGCATCTTGAAATACCCTACGGTAAACAAAAGCAAGTGGTTGAAATAATGAACGCCTGGGGAGATGAGAAAATGCGATCAAGCGAGTTCAAGCGTGTCAAGAGCACACGCTTACTTGTCGGCCACATTGGCGAGACCGCATCACATATTATAGATGAATATGTTTTCGAGACTCTCGCTGATTTCGAAGCGGCACTC
>JANYDV010000138.1 GCA_025363505.1 Bacteroidota bacterium | reverse complement strand
ATGATACGTATTGATCCTTTCGCTGACCAATACGTATCATTTTCTTTCTGTTTCGAAGAATAGAGCTGCATCAACGAAGCGAACTGCTTTTGTAAGAATAAAAATAGAAATGAACTAAACGATAATAAAACGGCGTTTTACGCACCGATCTCTATTATTAATTTATCTGGAGAATGCTACTATGGCAATCATGATTACTTCGGAATGTATCAACTGCGGCGCATGTGAGCCGGAGTGTCCGAATACTGCAATCTACGAAGGCGGAGCGAACTGGAATCTTGCCGGACAAAGCTACGGCGCAACTGACCCAACCCCAAGCGGTGCTGTCGGTTTTTATTCTACTGACTTCTTTTATATTGTACCTGATAAATGCACCGAGTGTGTAGGCTTCCATGATGAGCCGCAATGTGCTGCTGTCTGCCCTGTTGATTGTTGTGTTGACGATCCGAATTGGGTCGAACCAAAAGAACAACTTGAAGCGAAAGTAGCGTGGCTTGACGAAGTCGATCCGAATCGTAAACGCTAAGAAACAGTTGTTTTTAGTTTTTATCAAAGCATAGCCTTCGGGCTATGCTTTTCTATGTCCGCCTAATAAGTTGTATATTTGTAGTGTAAGTATCATCGCTTCGGCAGATACTCGTCATGGGATTGACCAGTCACGGGCTACAGACAATGACAACCAAGCTTACAGCGATTTTGCTGTTATTACTATTGTTTACAGCATCAACTCATGCACAAAGCAACCGCACATGGTCGTTTGGTGCAGGGATAGGTCCGTCGTTTGGCGTCAATGAATCCGAGCATCAGTCTCTCGGACCCTATCTTCGATTATATGGTTACAAATTTCGGGGCATCAGCGATCAACTTACTCCTGAATTTGGACTCAGTATCCTCAAAAACTCCGGCGACAATCCGCCGCTTGGTTACTCCAATTACAGTACAACGATGATCGATTTCGACGCTCGTTTGCGCTTTTCGCCGATAGAGTTAAATAAATTTCTTCCTTATATTTATGGTGGTATCGGCGGAGTCTATTGGAATTCATCTCTTGAGCCATTTAACAGAGCCGCTGACTCGAAAGCTGCCGGTCTTGCAGCAGCGATTCATTTTGGGGGTGGGGTTTCGGCGAAGCTCAATAGTACTTGGTCGGTCGATCTGAGTGTCGGCAGTAGTATTTCTTTTACCGATAATTTGAATCAAGCTCACGATGACCGCAACGACGGATGGTGGCATGCGATGGTCGGTATGGTGTATAGTCTTTACAGCGGAAGTAATGATTCGGACGATGATGGCTTAACTGACGATCAAGAGCGAATGCTCGGCACCGACCCTTACAATGCGGATTCAGACAATGATGGACTCAGCGATGGCGATGAGATCAATACATACAAAACAAATCCGTTGAATTCTGATAGCGATAACGATGGTCTGCGTGATGGTGATGAGATATTTCAGTATCACACCGACCCACTCCGGGCTGACAGCGACTCTGATGGATTATTAGACGGAGATGAAATCCTCACCTTTCACAGCAATCCGCTTAAGACTGATACCGATGGCGATGGATTAAAAGATGGTGAAGAAGCACATATCTACCACACAGATCCGACCAAAGCAGATACTGATGGCGATGGCTTGAATGATGGTGAAGAGATTACCATTTACAAAACCAATCCATTGTCACCGGATACCGATGGTGATCAATTAGGTGATGGTGATGAAGTGCACCAATACAAAACCAGCCCTACAAATCCTGACACCGATGGCGGTAGCGTCTTTGACGGTATCGAAGTAAAACGTGGGACGAACCCGCTCGATGCTTCGGATGATACAAAGCAAAAATAGGTGAGAATAGCATCTATTTGCATTATTAAATTAGCTTATTTGTTATATTGCCGTTATTTGACAAAAATAACGGCACTTTTGGGGAGGGGAGTAAGTTATTGCCCCCGAATTTGTGAAAAAAATACCCACAAAATCCACCCCCACTCACTGAATACAAGGGTTAATTAATATTATTAAATTTTTAAACCATCAAAAAACTCTATGAAAAAAATTATTGTAATAATGTTGCTTTCACTTTTGGGATTCGTTTCCAAAAGTTATGCCCAAGACCCGGCTGTATGGGCATTGGGAATAGGCGGCGGCGCTTCTTTCGGTGTGAATGAATCTGAAAACCGTGCACTTGGACCTATGGGAAGACTCTATCTTACCTGGCTCCGCGGTCTCGATCAGCAGATCAGTGCCGAAATTGGGGTTGGCTTTATACAAAACTCCGGCGTAAACCCACCGTCAGGTTTTTCGGATTACAAAGTGACGATGATTCCTATCGATGTGCGCGTTCGCCTGACTCCATTCCAATCTACAGAATGGTCACCATATTTGTCCCTTGGTATTGGAGTAGTAAGTTATAACCTTACCCAAGAGCCAATCAATAAGGCTATCGATGCCAAATCGTCAGGGCTTTCGCTCTATATCCCAATGGGATTTGGTCTCTATCATAAACTTAGTGATAACTGGGGTATCGAACTTCAGGTCGGTGGTAATACTTCATTCACCGATAACTTGAACAATGCTCACGATGAGCGTAACGACGGTTGGTGGCATGCTATGGTTGGTGTGATGTATCAATTCTATACTGGGAATGATGACTCCGATGGCGACGGTCTGACCGATCAGCAAGAGCGTATGCTCGGCACCGACCCGCACAATCCTGATAGTGATGGCGATGGCTTGCGTGATGGTGACGAAGTCAATAAGTACAAAACCAATCCGCTTAATGCAGATACTGACGGCGACGGATTGAAAGACGGCGAAGAAGTAAAAAAATACTCAACTGATCCATTGAAAGCCGACACCGACGGTGACGGTTTGACAGACGGTGAAGAAGTATTAAAATACAAAACCGATCCCCTGAACCCAGATACCGACGGCGACAACTTGAAGGATGGCGATGAAGTAAAAACTTATCATACCGATCCTTTGAAAGCCGATACCGATGGTGATGGTCTTAAGGACGGCGAAGAAGTACAAACCTTCAAGACCAATCCGCTTGCACCTGATACCGATGGTGACCAGCTTACCGATGGCGAGGAAGTACAAAAGTATCATTCGAACCCATTGAACCCTGACACCGATGGTGGAAGTGTCTATGATGGTATCGAAGTCAAACGCGGTACAAACCCACTCGATGCAAATGATGATGTCGAGAAAATTGTACCGAAAGATGAACTTGACCTTGGAAAAGCCGGTAGCGCAATCACCCTCGAAGGGATCGAGTTTGATGTGAATAAGGCAACGATCAGACCAAGTTCTGAACCTTCACTCAATAAAGCATTGAAAACGCTTCAGAACCATCTTGAACTTGAAGTCGAAATTCGCGGACATACCGATAACTCGGGTAATGCAAAAAAGAACACGAAACTTTCGCTTGACCGTGCAAATTCTGTGAAGCAATGGCTTGTCGATCATAACATCGTTGCGACTCGTATGACTACCAAGGGCTTCGGACCTGATAGCCCGATCGCTCCGAACGATACACCGGAGAATAAACAGAAAAATCGACGTATCGAATTCTCGCGTACCAAATAAGTATTGTTGCGCAAACCGAAGCCCACTCTGTTTTATCAGAGTGGGCTTCTTTTTTTTCATATTTTAGTAGAAATTGTTTTACTCATTATCATTTGGAGGTTATTATGGGAATGATGAAGGAATTTAAAGAATTTGTCAATCGCGGCAGTGTGGTTGATCTGGCAGTCGGTGTCATCATCGGTGGGGCATTCGGCAAAATCGTTTCTTCGCTTGTCGATGACGTCATCATGCCGCCTATCGGGTTGGCAATGAGCGGTGTTGATTTCGCGAAGCTTTCTATTACTTTGAAAGAAGCTGTCGGTGATAAACCCGCTGTGCTATTAAAGTATGGTGTATTTCTCAATACGGTTATTACTTTTTTAATTGTTGCTTTCTGTATATTTATGATCGTAAGATCTCTGAACAAAATGCAACGTAAACAAGAAGCCGCCTTGCCAACACCGCCACCTCCACTGCCAAGCAAACAAGAAGTGTTGCTCACTGAAATTCGCGATGCCTTACGCTCAAAGTAAGACTATTTCGTAATGAGAAGGTCGTTGTCGATACTCCGACCTTCTTATTTATCTCCTATACTTATGAAAACGAAAATCCTTCGCTGCCTCTTAGTGGTTTGTTGTTGTACTCTTGCCGTAAATGCCGTTGCGCAAACAACCGATACGATTGTTTCGCCATGGAAACATACATTGGTTGCTTCGCTTAATCTGACGCAAGTTGCGTATACCGATTGGGCACAAGGCGGAGAAAATGCGCTTGCCTATCAAGCAATGTTAGCCGGGAAGTCGGTGCAAGATTTGCTGTCAACCAACTGGACAACCGAATATGCTTTTGCTTATGGGCAAACGAAGCTTGGTGAGAGAGGGATTCGTAAGACTGATGATAGAATTGATCTCTCTTCAGTGATGATCTACAAACTGGGTGTCTATGTGAACCCATTTGCAAGCGTCACATTCAAATCGCAATTTACTACCGGCTATAAGTATGCCGATACTTCGCAGAAAGCTGTTTCCGATTTCCTTGATCCTGCATATTCGACACAAACAATAGGTGTGGGCTATCAACCAATGAAAGAGTTGAAGACTCGATTGGGAATAGGACTTCGAGAGACCTTTACCAAACTCTACACCTCTTATGCCGATAACTCGAAGACGATTGAAGTTGAGGCAACAAAAATAGAAGGAGGATTTGAATCGGTAAGCGAACTTGAAGTGCCAATTGATAGTACTGTGCTCATAAAGTCAAAGCTCGAACTGTTTGCACCGATCAAAACGATGGATAAGATCATCGTGCACTCCGACAATGCACTTGTAGTAAAGATCAGTAAATATTTGAATGTTAATTTTATCGTACAGTTGATCAATGACAATGTCATCTCGCCGAGAACCCAGCTCAAAGAAGGTCTGGCATTGGGCATTACTTATACAGTTTTCTAAAAGTAGACATATTGAATTTTAAAGAAGCGGGACTATGTCTCGCTTTTTTATTGTTTAATTTATTCTTAGAAAATATTTCCGAAATGCAGTTACAGATAGGACCTTATACGCTTACCCCAATCGATACAGGAACATTTGCACTTGATGGAGGAGCAATGTTCGGTGTAGTACCAAAAAATCTTTGGAGCAAATCAAATCCGCCTGACGAGCAGAATCGTATCCCGATGGCAATGCGCGCATTACTCGTCCAGGGGAATGGAAAAAACATTTTGATTGATTCGGGAATGGGGGAGAAGTACGATGATAAACTTCGTTCGATCTATAAATTAGATAATTCCGAAGCTACTATTATTTCTTCGCTTTCTGCGGTTGGTCTCAAACCTGAAGACATTACCGATGTTCTGCAAACGCATTTGCATTTCGATCATTGTGGCGGTTCGGTAACACAAACAACTGACGGCAAACTTGTTCCTACATTTCCGAATGCAAAACATTACGTGCAAAGGGAAGCACTTGCTTGGGCAAGAAAGCCGACTGAAAAAGATCGTGCAAGTTTTTTAAAGAATGATTGGGAGCCGCTTGCAGCCGAAGGGATGCTTCACGAGATTGATGGTCCCGGAGAATGGCTCCCGGGCATTAACCTTCACATTTTTAATGGTCATACAAAAGCCCAACAACTTCCTGAAATTACCGATGGCACAACCCATTTGTTTTTCTGTGCCGATCTTGTGCCGACCAAAGCACATATCAATTTTCCTTATATTATGGGATATGATAATTTCCCGTTAACTACCCTTGAAGAAAAAAAGAACATCATCCCACGAATGTATGAAGAAAAGTGGATGCTATTCTTAGAACACGATCCCGTAGATGCGATTGTAACAATCGAAGCCACCGAACGCGGATTTAAGACGAAGTCTGTTTCTTGAGAAGTAGAATGCGAGACAAATGACTTCTCAGGAATTATCACGAATCATTAAAAAGTATGCCTTAGAGGTAGGATTCACAAGTGTAGGCATTACCTCTGCCGATTCTTTCGATCAAGAAGCAGATCGGTTTGATAAGTGGGTTGGCGGTGGTTCGCATGGTCTAATGAAATATCTTGAACGGGGTGCAGACAAACGTCGTGATGTAAAAAATATTCTTCCTTCTGCCAAGAGTATTCTTTCACTTGCTCTTAATTATTACCACCCTGAAGAAACACCACAGGATGGTATGTTTAAGATTTCTCGTTATGCTTGGGGGGATGATTATCACGAAGTGATTACATCAATGCTGGAGAAATTGCTTTCTGAGATAAAGCAATTTGTGCCTGAGACTGAAGCCAGATATTATGTTGACACAGGTCCGTTGCTTGAGAAAGCAATTGCCGAGCGTGCCGGAATTGGTTGGATAGGGAAGCATACTAATGTCATTACTCGTGAAGTTGGGTCGTGGGTGTTTCTTTCGGAGATTATTTTATCGCTCGATCTTGAACCAGACACTCCGGCATCTGATATGTGTGGTACGTGCACAAAATGCATCGAAGCCTGCCCGACGAGTGCCATCACCGCGCCATATCAACTTGAGGCAACGAAGTGTATCTCATACTTTACTATCGAGCTGAAAGCTGATAATCCGATTCCCGTTGAATTGGCTTCGAAAATGGATCATTGGGTTTATGGGTGTGACATCTGTCAGGATGTTTGTCCTTGGAATAGGTTTGAAACGCCGACATCTAACAGTGCATTTGCGCCCCGGAAGGAAAATCTCTCACTTTCTGTAAAAGATATTCTTTTGATGGAGCAAGAAGAGTTTTCTCAACGTTTTAAGAACTCGCCGATAAAGCGAGCAAAACTTGCAGGATTAAAAAGAAATATTATAGCACAAGATAACCAAGAATGGAAAAAGTAATTATTATCGGTTCCGGTCCGGCTGGACTTACGGCAGCACTCTACACCGCACGTGCCAATATGAAGCCCCTTGTGTTTGAAGGAGATCAACCCGGTGGGCAGCTCACGATCACAACCGAAGTAGAAAACTACCCAGGGTTTGAGCATGGCATTCAAGGACCCGAAATGATGGAGATTTTTCGTAAGCAAGCACAGCGCTTTGGGGCTGATTGCCGATTTGATACCGTTACCGGTGTTGATCTTTCTCAGCGACCGTTCACTGTTACCGTCGGTGATAAGTCTTACAAAACTGAAACCATCATTATTGCAACAGGCGCAAAAGCAAAGTTATTAGGACTTGAATCCGAACAACTCTATATGGGCTATGGCGTGAGTGCTTGCGCAACTTGCGACGGCTTTTTCTTTAAGCAACAAGATGTGCTGGTTGTTGGTGGTGGTGATACGGCGATGGAAGAAGCCAACTACCTCACAAATTTTTGTTCAACGGTAACACTTGTCCACCGCCGTGAATCATTTCGTGCGTCGCAAATTATGATGGATCGTGCGAAAGCAAATCCCAAGATAAAATGGCTTCTCAACAGTGAAGTAACTGAAGTACTGGGAAAGTCGGATGAGTTGGGTCGCAAGACCGTTACCGGTGCAAAAATCCGTAATACCAATACCGGCGAAGAAACGGAAATGCCAATCAATGGCTTGTTTGTAGCAATTGGGCATCAGCCAAACACGTATTTATTTAACGGTGTCCTTGATATGGATGAAACCGGTTATTTAATCACCAAAGGGAAAACGAGCAACACCAATATCGAAGGCGTTTTTGCTTGTGGCGATTGCCAAGACCACGTTTATCGCCAAGCCGTTACCGCTGCCGGCTCAGGCTGTATGGCAGCAATTGATGCCGAGCGCTTTGTGCATGCAAGTCCGTTGCATTAATACATACTCTAAGCATTCAGTTCTACTCACGATTACTCCTGACTCGCAATCCGCGGATGTATATTCCTACATTCGCTTTAGGATTGCCTTCTTGATGAGCCGCGCGCAAACGGCATTCAATATTTATTGCTTGGTATCTATGCGGAGTTCCATTGAGCGTTGAGTCGAAGAAACAATCAAATACTTTACGCTGAATTGCGTACTGATGAGACTTGAGCGGATTATCTCCGATCATCACCATCGGTTGATATTTCGCTGCATTGGGAAAAAACATTATCTCTCGGCTTTCACCTTCAGGATAGCTCGGATGCTGTGAACTATAAAAAGTAATATCGTCCGACGAAGTATTCGCAACCAAATGTGTGAGCATCGGGCTATTGCTATCTTCAGGGTGTTCTTTGTATCTCAAATAGTATTCAACCACAAATAGCGGTGCTTGTGCATCTATTGTCTCATCGCCTGAACTGATGCGTCTTTGATCAAAGTCGTCTTTATCAATTCGATAAATAAAATCACAATAGAGTGTCGTCGTCGTTGGCAGTAAATGTAATGGCGCTGATTGAAGGTCTTTTAAAATATATTCTCCATCAATTAAGTGTTGATTGTTTCCCACGCGCCACTCAAACGTTTTCAGAAGATTGTTCGGAGTTCTCACGACAGCCGGGGCGCCTATTTTCTGTTCCCAATTATAGAGCAAGTCTGATACGGTTGCTTCATTGCTTTTGGTCGCGGAGAGCTTTCCGTTATCATCAAGAACTGCAAAGTTTGATGCAAGAAAAAAGCGAGATTCAGACACCGTAGGAATTTGTTGCGGCACTTGCCCAAACAAGGATGGCGCAATGAATAATAGCGTCGCTGTAATAATAATGAATTTAGTTTTCATTCTATTCTAAGACAGAAATTTTTTTAGTGGCACGGATGGTTTTTCCAATTACTTCGAGGAAGTATGTGCCGGACAGGAGTATAGGCAGTTCAACATGGAGCGTTTCTTCCCCACCGGATGATGTCCGTTGTTCTTGAAATACTACTCTGCCCAATATATCACGCAAGGTGATCATCAATGATTGACTTGATGCTAAAACCAACGTCATATTAAATGATCTCACTACCGGATTTGGAAATATTTCAATCGCTCCGTTTATGGGCTCCGATGTTTCGCTATAAGTGGGATTCAAACGAACAGGGATTTTCTCAGCACCGTAGAGTATTTCCACACTACCTTTTTCAAAGATACCATTATTCTGATCTTCAGGTGACATCCTCGCTGGTGAACCCGATATAAATGACTTATAACCTTTATTCGTGGCAACGATCGTATCAGCACTGCCACCACCATAATGAGAAGGTATAAAGACATCAATCTTATCATCCATTGCCTTTCCTAAGACATAGAATGCAAGAAATCCATAACCAATACCGCTATGTCCTGAAGTAAGGAGGACAGGATTACCCGTTCCGGTCAAATCACCTGCGCCTGAGATAAGCGGCCAAGAAGCTTGACCAAAATCACCGGAATAGTAACCTGGGCAATGAAGGAAAAAGTCAGCAGAATCGAGGCTTAACCGTTTCTTCCCAAAATCGGAGCCACCACGAAAGAAACAAATACCATTATATGCAGCGGGGTCTGTGGATGCATCGAGAGGAAGGGAGATGATAAGGTCATAAGAATGGTCCCATGACTTTTTGGAAAATGCTATAAATTTCCCACCGCCTGGACCATTATTATAGAGTTTTTTGAACAATGACCAACTTGAGCCGACGATTAGCGTGTCAGTATGCATTGAATTTACTAGTCTTTGAAGAATAAATGGAGGGTCATTCCTATAATAAAAATAATTTCCGGTACCGGGAGTAAAACTTATTACATCTTCTCTTCCTACACCCCTCCAGTCTCCCACTGTTGTATATCGGAGATTTGTATCTAGTCTACCAGCATTACCATCAGGCACTCCCCAAAATATTCGCTCATCCCACTTTGCTGCTTTTTGACTGACAAGTTGCACCCCACCTTTTACTAATACTATAAAAATAGAGTCATTAAAGTCTGGACTAATGCCATTCGCATTTATACCCATTACAATGTCGTTGACACTATCGCTTGTTAAATATGTAGCAAATGCTGAAATAAATGACGCGCTTCCGCCACCTGTATGTCCACCCTCTATAGCTGTCGGTACTATTGAAGTAAATCGTGCCGAATCAAAATCTCCGTTTTCATCTGCCCAATATATTTTGGGATGTCCACCAGCATTACCATCATAAAATATGTCTGTTATATTTGGTGATCGAAAATGCCCCCAAGTAAAACCATCAAGAAATTGGTACGATAGTTTCTTAATAACACTCAGTTTATGAAGGTTAAAATTCTCACCGGTCTGTACCTCTGTTAAGAATGGGATGTTATTGGGTAAGCCGTGAAAAGCAAGCTCGTTATTTGTTTCCCCAACGCGCGGTGGAAAGCTTCGAAGTCCATTGCCAAGATGTTGATACGCTTTGCCGCCATAAATAGTATCAATTTCTGTTGGATCATCCTCTTTTGGAAAATAACAAGCTGTATCATAAGCACCAAAGATGGATTGAGCATAACTTCCCTCAAAGCACATTAAAGCTGCGAAAACCACCAATAAGGTCAGTAAGTGTTGTTTCATATCAAAGAATGTTCTTCTGCTTTAATGATATGGTATTTGTGAGTTAATGAGTTCCAATACGACATTTGAAATAATAGTAGGTTTTAAAACAAAAAAAGCCGAAGCATCACTGCTTCGGCTTTTTAATTTTTCATGGTTTGAGTTTTAAAGAACGATGAGTTCTTTCGGTGATTTATTGATCACTTCAACTCCATCGTGACGAACAATGACATCGTCTTCGATGCGCACTCCGCCGAGACCTTCGATGTAAATACCCGGTTCGATGGTAAAGACCTGCTGGGGTTCGAGCGTAAAGCGCTCACCTCGCTGGGAAATGTTGGGTATCTCATGAACTTCAATGCCGAGTCCGTGTCCGGTACCGTGACCGAATTTCGAGCCGTAGCCATGAAGAGTAATATAATCACGAGCGACACTATCAACTTCACGTCCGTTCATACCCGGGCGTGCTTTTTCGATGGCACGCTGTTGGGCGATTCGAACAATCTCATAAATTTTCTGTAACTCAACAGGTGCTTTACCCAATGACACGGTGCGTGTCATATCGGAGTTAAAGCCACGATAACGACACCCGAAATCGAGTGTGATCATCTCGCCTTTTTTTAGTTTTTTATCGGTGGCATGACCGTGCGGAAGTGCTGAGCGCTCGCCGCTGGCAACAATGACTTCGAATGCATCCCCTTCGGCACCATATTTACGGGTCCAGTAAGAAATTTCTGCCGCGACGTCAGCCTCGGCTATGCCGGGCTTGATCATCTCAATGACTTTTGCAAATACTTTATCACCAATCTCCGCCGCTTTGCAGATCATTTCGATCTCATCGTCGGTCTTGATCATTGTCATCGTCTCAACGAGTTCACGCTTAGCGACCAACTTCAGATGGCGGAATTTCTTCTTAATAAAATCATAGACCGCATAGGGGATGTGATTTTCTTCAAAGCCGACCGCGTCAAAATCACTGAAAAGCTGTTTTTCGGAAATTGAATCAAGTAAGGTTTGGGTGCGATCAACGATCGTGATTTTTGCGCCTGCAACTTCAACTTTACATTGCGCTTTGTATCGGAAGTCAGTAAAAAAATGTGGTTTGCCCTGTGCGGGTACTACCAAGATACCATTCGAGCCTGAGAAGCCGATGAGGTACTGAATATTTGGAAGATGCGTGATCAATAAAGCATCAAGCCCATGATCGCGAACCGTACGCTGAAGTTTTGCAAGTCTCGCCATATTACCTTATTACCTGTCGTGCGTTAGTTTGGTGATAGAATGAGCGGTGGATAGCGTTTTGTAACACAATTTTGGGACTTTGGCTTCCCTTTTTTTCATTATTTTGTCGGAGGACAAAAAATAAATCCCAGCACCCGAAGGCACTGGGATTTTTCTCTCACCTTGACTCTGAATACAAACGGCCTAAATGGAACCCGCCTACATCCATAAGTCTCACATTCGTAGGAGAAAACCATTGTAGCAATCGCTAAAGTTCCGTCACATCGCCAGAAGCAATGACATTATATTTTCTTTCGCTTCATCTCAGAAAATACCTTCGAGACTTTTGTTCGCGAGGGTTGCATCCCCTCGAGGTGGGTCGCAAAGAATGCCCTAAAGAGAGACTCCATCCCGACTTTGCACTGCCCACTGAGCCTCAGCGAGACCGAACCTTCAATTCCGTTGCGGCGCAAAAAATCTAATGCGGCTGACATTTGTGGGGTGACCATGATATAGCGATCGGATTGTTGCATTGTCTTGCTACTGCTATAGGTCAGCTCGCCCCGTTCGGTGTCGAAATAGATTGGCTCTTCGGAAATTTGTGTTTTTGTCATTTCGATCGCAAAGCCTGAGAGTTGGCTGTAGCGCAAATAAAATGCAAACAAGATCGATGCTATTGCCTCTGCCGAGCTGTTCGCATCCATCAAGACGAGGGTTCGATACACCAAATCAAATAAAACGAAATGTTTTTCTTCGTCGTGCTGTGAGCGAATAATGAGCTCGGCAATCCGAGTCGCGGCTTCTATATGTTCGAGATCCGCACTAATCTTTCGCAGAGGAGAAATAACTTCGGCGCTTGAAAGTAAATAAAGATTTGTATGTTCTTTTTTGTAAAAAACAATTTTGGAGCAGGAAAATGGTTCGAGAGCGGCACCGAATTTAGATTTCTGCTGGCGTGCACCTTTTGCAATAACATCCACCAGCCCATAATCTCGTGTGTATAGTGTCACGATCTTGGACGTATCTCCTTGTTTGCGAGAGCGAAGAATGATAGAATCGGTTGCTACGAGCACAAATCTTGTATCTTTTTGCCGGTTAAAACGTTTTATAAGGAGAATTCGCTCAGTTTATTATACTAAACGTCATTAATTATGCGTAAATACCTTTTCGTGTTGGCTGCCATTTTCGCCATAGGGCTTGTGGCTTGTGCGCCAAATAATACTCCGGTCACTCCGGTGCCAAATTCACTTGTTGTTCGTTCAAGCGGATTGGTCAAAGATGGTACCAAAGTCTGGGTGCTCAATCTTTCATGTGGTTGTGCATTCCCAATGGCAGTAGTGAATGCTGATAGTACCAATATTAGGTATGATTTCCCCGATGTGAAAGATACTATTTCTATCCATTCCATTCGTGCATCGAAGGCGAAGACGCTTGCGTCGGGTACCTATACCGGGTGGTTGGCTCTTGTTACTGTCCCGCCAACGATTGAAGTCTTTCGGGACACACTACGAGACACATTGATTGTGCCGTAAAATATAATAGGGAAATTGTAATACACGGGGGGAAATTTTTCCCCGAAATTAAACACGTATATAAAATTTGTGTTATATTTGTAGAGCGACTTGTCACCACCGCAAGGTTTAGTCAGGTCTAAGTTATTTGTTTTCATTGTTTTATCATTATAACCGCTTCTTATACCATTACTTGATACTATTTTCTTAAGCAGAATTTAGCCGAAAAGTCAAAAATTCCTACCCCGTACGAACTTGTTCGTTGCGGTACTTATAAAGGAAGACTTAAGGCAACTGCACTGAATCATCACAAGAAAGTACGATTAAGCACAATGGAACCCGCCAACCGAAGCGGCATCTACACGCAAGAAACATCACCGAGGAAGATACTTTTCCTCTGTTATCGCTTTCCTTATCCACTCATTGGTGGAGACCGGATTAAGAGCTACCATTTGCTCAAACATTTAAGCGAGATTTGTGATGTTGATCTAATCGCTCTCAACGAATGGGATACCGGATCGGGTAAAGCACTTGAGCATATTCGTTCGTTTTGTAATTCGGTCACGGTTGTTCCATTTAATAAACTTACAGCCTGGCTTCGTATTGCAACAAGTCTTTTTAGTAAACTGCCGATTGAGATGGCGTGGTATAAAGTTTCTGCTATGCAGAAAGCTGTTGACGAAGCAATAGCTTCGAACAATTACGATGCGGTAATTTGCTTCTTTGCTCGAACAGCAGTTTATGTAAAAAATCTAACCGGCACAACAAAAATATTAATTGCTGAGGATTCTCGTTTGCTTGCTGATGAGCGATCAACGAAAGACTTCTCGTTCTCTGCTGAGTATCTCGTGCGCCGAATCGATGCGATCAAACTGCGCCGATATGAGCCTGATACAATGAAAAAATTTTCGGTAACAACATTTGTTGCCCGTCCTGACGAGGAGCGTGTCAAAGCAATCGACCCCGCCTTACGCACCGCCCTCTTAACCAACGGTGTGGATCTTTCTTATTTTGATTATTGCAATACCGGTCGTGAAGATGCACTGTTGTTTACCGGTCATCTCAAAATTTATCATAATGAGAGGATGATTCGCCGCATCGTCGAGCGCATCTATCCAATGATCAGAGCCATACGACCTCAGACCAAGTTATGGATCGTTGGGAAAGAACCGGTACCTGCGATCAGGAAAATGATCGAAGCAACTGAGGGAGCAGAGCTCTTTGCAGATGTCGAAGACATCAGACCTTTTTATCGCAACGCAAAATTATTTATCCATCCGCAAGAAGTAGGAGCGGGGATTCAGAATAAATTATTAGAAAGTATGGCGGTCGGTTGCCCGATTATCACCACACCTGTTGGTGCATCCGGTATTGATGGCATCATCAATGGTATGCACGTGATGGTGAGCGAAACCGACGAAGAATTTGTTGCATCCGGGCTACGGCTCTTGGCAGACGACAGCGAGCGTGATTGGTTGTCGCGCAACAGTCGTACGCTCATCGAGCGCCGTTATTCATGGGATCATGTGTTCACATCTTTTGACGACATTATTGAAGGCTTTGTACCCGATTTCTTTTCGAGCAGAATATCTCATCACAGCATTTCTCGTCACGAGACGATAACATAATATGGTACAAATAGCATCACTGCCACAAACCAAGAAGCACACTCGAATGATTCGGCTATTGACACTTGCTGTTGATCTTGCCGTGATTAATGTGTCGTTCCAACTTGCGTTTTTTATTCGATTTTCGATGTTCGTTTTTCAGGCGCCGTATTTACTCGAAGGCGCTCCGAGTGGGATATATATTCCACTGGAAGTCTATATCAGCGGTGCATGGCTACTGATTTCGCTCTCAGCGCGACTATATACCAAAACGCAAAATCGACCCGCGGGGCGTTTTGCCGATCTCCTGAAAGTCTGCGGGCTGCTTGCGACTGCAGTATTATTATTTATCGTGGCTCAGGGTGGATATAATTTTTATTCTCGCGGTTTTCTCTTGTATTTTTTCTTGTTCTCGTCTTTTGGATTAATATTGTTTCGATTGATCATCAGCTCGACGTTTGGTTTGATGCGTTCATCAGAATTTAATCGCAGAGACATTCTTATTATTGGTGCAGGCAAAACAGGAGAAAAATTTTATCATACGGTAACAAACAATCCGACTTATGGGTATCATGTGATTGGTTTTCTTGATGACAACGGTATCAATAGTCATGTCCGCCCGATGATACTTGGCAAGCTGGGCGATCTTGCTCGGATTACTGAAGGCAGTTTAGTCGATGAGGTTGTGATAGCGTTGCCAAAAGCTACCGAGGAGACTATTGCAGAATTGGTTACTCAGTGCGAAGACAAGTGCATCCGTGTCAACGTGATTCCCAATGATTACGCTGCTTTCGAAGGGAAGCGTGTGATTGAAGAAGTCGGGGAGTTCTCATTGGTTCGTATGCGCGAAGCACCACTCGATCTTTCGACCAACAAAATGCTTAAACGTATTTTTGATGTTGCATTTAGTATTTTTATTTTGTTGGTGGTGTTCCCACCGGTGTTTATTGTGAGCACGATCCTCATAAAATTTTCATCGAAGGGTCCAATCTTTTTTAAGCAGCTTCGTACCGGTGAAGATGGACAACCTTTTGTTTGTTTCAAATTTAGAACGATGCGCGATCTTGGGCGAGACCTTGCTGATTCGCTTCAGGCAGTACCGGGAGATCCGCGCCTGACCTGGATCGGTTCGTTGCTACGTCGAACAAATCTTGATGAACTTCCGCAGTTTTGGAATGTGCTCAAAGGTGAGATGTCAGTTGTTGGTCCGCGCCCGCATATGCTCAAGCATACAGAAGACTATCGTAAGATTATCGGCAATTATATGGTTCGGCATTTTGTGAAACCAGGCGTAACAGGTTGGGCACAGATCAACGGTCTTCGTGGTGCGACCGATACGCCCGAAAAGATGGAGCGCCGAGTGAAGTATGACGTAAACTACATTGAAAATTGGTCGTTCATTTTTGATCTGACAATCATAGGCAAAACGATCATCACGATGCTCGAAGGTGACAAAAACGCATATTGATGGAGCAAACGAAAGCAGTTTTTTTTGATCGTGACGGAGTGGTCAATACCCGATTGCTGGGTAATTATGTTATGAGATGGAATGAGTTTGAGTTTCTTCCGACTCTCGGCGAAGACCTGAAAGCCATTAAAGCAAAAGGCTATCTTGCAATCATCATTACCAATCAACGCGGGGTTGGCATCGGAGCAATGACTCAAGCACAGTTGGATGAAGTACACTCAAAGATGCAAGAGCATCTGGATAAGAATTTTGGTGTAGTCTTTGATGATATTTTTGCCTGTACTGATGCTGATACCTCATCGCCTCGTCGTAAGCCCTCGCCTGCAATGCTCCTTGAAGCGCATATAAAATGGGGTATTGATCTTAGTAACAGCTGGTTTGTCGGCGATGCTCCGAGTGATATTGAAGCCGGGATTCGTGCAGGAACAAAGACTGCATTCTTGCGAAACGAACACGAAACAGCCCCTGAAACCGCAACTATCTGCATCAACTTCCTCAGTGAATTACTCACTTATTTGTAATCACGGCAACTTCTCGCTGATTAATCCGTAATTTTGCATATTCATTTTCTGCTTATTTAAAAAAGCTCTTGCGAACTGTTGCTTGGATTCTATTCTTTTTCTGCGTATGCACAAGCATCACGTTTGCCCAACGCTCCGATGGCTCAAGCGTATTTTCTGCAAAAGCATCCACCATTATTGGTGACGATCCCTTCCGAGATGCTTCACCTCCGAGTTTCACTCTCATAGGAACTCAAAAAATACTCAATACTCTTGAAAGTGGAAACGAGAATGAACTTGCCGCTGCATTGATCCGAAATATTTCGCTTGAGTTTTTTGAACGAGAGCATCTTGATGCTGCGCTACAGTTATTACGCACAGCACTTGAGCATAACCCTAAGCCTGGGCATACAGCCGAGACCCAGCTATTGCTTGTTCTTGAAATGCTCTCGAATCAGAATCGGTCGTTAACGACACTCGAAGAAGCAGCGAAAGAATTTGAGCAAGTCTCAAGTAGCGAATTGAGTAATGAGCCGAATATCCAAGCAGAATTTTTTTACTGGAATGCGGAAACACTCCGTGCGCTCGATCATCAGCGCAAAGCACTTGTTTATTATGATAGTGCTCTGTCATTGCCGATAGAATCGGAGTTGATTGCTCATTCACGTTTTCGTAAAGCGGAGCTTCTCGAAGAGATTTTGCAATTTGAAGAAGCCCGCCGCACCTATGACACGCTGATCAATTCATCTCGTCTGTCATCACTGACACTCCTTGCTCTGTTTCGCTCGGCATCTCTTCTGCGCGCACAAGGGAAATATCTGGCAATGCAGAATACCATA
>JANYDV010000148.1 GCA_025363505.1 Bacteroidota bacterium | reverse complement strand
CCGATGCGGTCTTTGACGGAGCCACCGGGATTGCGCTGTTCAAGTTTTAAGAGAATCTGCGACTTACTGTTCGGATTGGTGATACGGTTGAGCTCAAGCAATGGTGTGTTGCCAATAAGCTCTAAGATGGACTTTGCGTAGTTCACGTTCGATAAATATAAATGGATACAGTGATTTCTCGAGTGCGATATAACACGCTTTAAAACAAAACGGCTCCGAACAATGTCCGGAGCCGTTTCGTATTTTTGGGTGAGAACTTCTTACTTGGTAACGCTCATCTTTTTGACAAGACGTACACCATTAGCTTCAAATGTGCAGGTATAGATACCCGTAGCAAGTGTTGAAGCATCAAAACTGAGAAGATGGCTGCCTGCTTCAAATGCACTATTTGTAACAGTAGCAATCTCACGACCAAGTTGGTCATGAACAGTGATGGTTGCAACACCGCGATCAGCCATTACGAATGAAATATTCGTTTGTGCAGTCATCGGGTTTGGATAGTTGGTGATACTATAGCCACCAGATGAAACCGACGAAGAGACGCCGGTAGCAGCACCAACATCAAATTTTTCAGAAGTTGCAAGTCCGGCGATATTGCCTTTGACACGAATAACAACACCACCGAGATCAGCATCAGGTGTCGTCCAAGATGTCGTAGTGACATCAGATGTTACTGTGTTAATGTTTGTCCAGTTCAGACCATCGGTCGAATAGTCGATCGAAGTTGATGCTCCGATAGCGCCGGTTGCTGTCCAAGAGATTGTCATCGGAGCAGTGCGGGCAATCTTATGATTAACAACACCATTGAGTGTGATCGAACCAATATTACCATCGGGGTTGCCAACTGCAAACGCCGCTGAAGTTGCTGAACCAGCTGTTGAGCCCTTCACACGAATGAAGACTTCAGCCAGGTAGGTGTTCGGTGTCTTCCAGGTAGTAGAAGTTTGATCCGATGTAATCGTTGCAATGTTCGTCCAGGTAATTGTATTATCGGTCGAATATTCGATGATCGTATTTGCGCCGAGATTACCTGATGGTGTCCAACTGATATTCATATTGGTACCGGTATTGATCTTATTATTGACCACTCCGCCCAATGTAAGTCCGGTAATAGCACCGGCGCCGGCTGTCTTGTTAATCGTAAAGTTACCACTGACACCAATGATGCCGGTGTTATCTTTGATGCGCAAGAGGGCAGTCGTAGTTGCAACATTCGGTACTGAACCCCATACATAATTGGTCGCATCAGAATTGACACTGCCAATCGGAGACCATGTTGCCCCGTTATCGAGTGAATACTCAAAGCTTTTTTGTTTGCTGTAATTACCGCCACCAAAAGTGATGGAGTAGTTTGGAGTGCCACCATCAATAACTTCATCTTTTGCAGGATGAAGAACAGTGATGATACCCGGCGTTTTGAAGACTTCTGAGTTAGACTTCGTATTAGGATTTGCGACATCACTGGCGCGAATCATAGCTGTCAAACCATAAGCAGCCTGCGGAATGGTCCAAGCATACGGAGAATTCGTGGTAGAAGCAGTGATGAGATTCCATGTTGTACCGTTATCAATGCTATACTCAAGCTTTGCTGCCGAAGAAGCATTTCCGCCATTTGCCCAAACGATATTGGTCGGTTTGGTAGAAGAAGTAGTCGAGAGTGCATTTGGCAATACAACCCAAATAGCATCAGGAGCTGTTTGAGGATAACTTGTCAAATACTTTGATTGTGCTGCGTTATATACCGTATTGTTCTGATACTTTTTGCCACTAACCGTAACAGTGGTAATGCCATCAACAAATGACTTGATACGCATCTCGCTTGCATTCCAACTTCCGGTTTGTACAGTCATTGTATAATGAATACGTGCAGGAAGTGCTGGGTTAGCATCTTTTGTGCCGAGGGTGAACTGGTTACCAAGCACACTACCGCCGACAGCGCGAGCGACGTTTTCGTGAACAAAACCCGGGATAGGATTTGCAAGTCCGCGAAGACCATAGTTATGTTGGTCATAAACCAAG
>JANYDV010000118.1 GCA_025363505.1 Bacteroidota bacterium | reverse complement strand
CGTTTGGGCATAGTTCTGCAAAAATACGAACTTGTATAGGGGAGGGACTAATTTATGACCGAACGAAACGTAAAATGAGCGGGTCATTTGTTAAATAACATTTCAACAAGCAATGATTAAAATCGTAAATAACTACCTACCGTTCATACTCATAATTCTTTCTATCTGTATCACCAGTTGTCTGGAACAACCAACCGCTTTACTTATGATAACACTATATAAGTAATCTTTTTTATGATATGCTTTCAAATTTTCAAGATTTTCCCTTTTCAAATAAAAAAAGAATAATATATCACACAGAAGTGTATCAATGACGAGACAAATCGTAGTTGCCGATTAGATTCTCTTGCTGTCATCCTTCTATAAAGTCATCATGAATTGTGGCATCATTCTTGTTAATAGTCCTATTATAAATATAGAGGGAGAAGTTATGAGAAAATATTTTGTATTCATATTATTATTCGCATTTGCCGAGGTTGATTTCGAGACAGCCCACGCGCAACTCAACATAAATCCTGTATTCGGTCTTAACTTTTTCAGCATATCGAAAGACCCCCCGGGTACAAATCCAGAAGTTGGTGTCGGGTTTAACATCGGCGCAAATATTCGTTCGGAAAACGGGCAATTCTATTTTCAGCCCGGCTTGTTCTATCAACGTCAAGGCTTCGGCTTGAATATTGACACTGCTGCGCAGACTTACTCTGCAAACGTGAATATGAATTCGATTCGAGTCCCGTTGCTTGTCGGTTTGAAGTTAATACCTTCGCTTCCTTTGAATGTGGTTAATGTTAATATCCATGGAGGTGTAGCGCCGACTTTCTTACTCTCGGCAACAAATAACAGCACCGGTGCGGATGTCACGAGCCAATACAATGCTGTCGGACTCGGTGGAGTCTTAGGTGTGGGGTTAGAAGTATTCTTCGTTACGCTTGATGTTGATTATGAGTACGGCTTCTTGAATTTTTACAATCAAGACAAAGTACCTTCAACGCTAACAGGCTATGATGGGAAACCGACTTCCATCTACATTAATCTCGGTGTGAAGTTTGGACTCTAAAATTAACTAATAGCAATATTAAAAAGGAGCACGTGTTGCTCCTTTTTTATGAAAAAAAGTGAATAACAGGTTAGTCAAGTGGGCTTTCTAAATACATTTTCTCGGCTTCTTCAAACGACACTCTTTCGTAACTTCTTGATTGCAGAAGGTTGATGCCTGTGTATGGGTTTGCCTCTTCGACAGGGGAATCACTCGATGCGAGCACTGAAATTCCAGCTTCGAGAAGTGATTTCCAACGATATGCATTGCCGATTCGCTCTGCACCTAGTCGCTTGATAGCCCATTGATAATCGCTCTGGTAGAACTGTGGTTGAATAATTGCCCAGACATTCAATCTGCGGTATCTTTCGAGATCTTCTTCACGAATAATCTGTGCGTGCTCAATCCTAAAAATGGTATTTTTAGAAGTAGTTTTTTGATGTTTTACTATCTCGATAAGTTCAAGTGCGCGCGAGTTTGCGGCATCACCAATGGCATGAATCGCAATTTGTAAACCTCGCTCAGCTGCGAGTGACATTAATTCAATAGCATCTGTATCATCGGTCAACTTCAGACCATAATTATTTGTATCATCACTATATGGTTTAAATAAATGCGCGCCACGCGAACCAAGTGCCCCGTCAAAATAGAGTTTGATCCCGACGAGTTTTAGATTATTATGTGTTGAATCATCAAATATCTCATGTTGTAATCTCTCGAGAAATAATGTTCGACCAGTAGGCTTTGACATATCAAGAAATACGTAAGCACGAGGAAGAATATCCCCGTTTGTTAAATATAATTCTTTATATGGCTCCCAGTATTCGGCAGGAATTCCCATATCGTGCACACCGATATGATATTTGGCAAACTCTTGTAAGCCGGCGAGGAGTGTTTGCTTGATGGAATGAGAATGCTCTTTGGGCATTGCATCATAGATGATCTGCATTGCGTCGTCAAGAATGATGCCGGTTAATGTGCCTGAAGCTGAACGGAGTATATCACCACCGGAAGGAATGGGAGTGTCCTTTGAAATTTTTGCCAGTTCAAGTGCTTTGCTGTTGCACCAAAGAGCATGACCGTCAATGCGAATAAGAACGATTGGGATAGTTGAGGAAAGAGCATCAAGCGATTCGTATGTTGGGAAATGTTTTTCTTGCCATTTGTTCTGGTCCCATCCACGTGCGACGACCCATTGCTCGGGTTGTAATTTTGAGAGAATCGATTTGATAACCGTCAACACCTCGTCGATACTATTGGTGTGATCGAGTTTCGGATGAAGTGATTTATACCCGGTTCCATACACATGGGCATGGTGATCGATATAGGAAGTTTTTATCATTGCATCACAAAACACGTAGCTTTGTAGAAAGTTAATCAATTCTAAATGAAAGCAAAAATATTACGCCCCGGTGACACCATAGCCCTGATCGCTCCGGCAAGTACGCCGCAACTAAAAGCAAAGATTACCAAAAGCGTTGCGTACTTTGAAAAGCTTGGCTGTCGGGTGGTGCTGGGCAAAAATATCGAAAAGCAGAATGGCTATCTTGCCGGAAGTGATGCTCAGCGGCTTGCTGATCTTCACTCAGTCATTAGCAATAAACAAGTCAAAGCAATCTTTATGCTTCGCGGCGGCTATGGCACGATTCGTTTGCTCAATGACCTCGATTATCAACTGATCGCAAAAAATCCGAAAATATTTATCGGTTACAGCGACGCGACCACATTATTTAATGCGATTTATAAAAAGACAGGATTGCAATCATGTTTTTACGGTCCAATGCCGGGTGTTGATATATGGAACGGCTTTGATCCGTTTGCCGAAGAATGTATGTGGCAAATGATCTCATCGGACAAACCGTTCGGCGAATTGCCATCAAATAAGAGCGAGATCAAACAACTTTACGGCAAGCAAACGATAGAAGTAACCGGCAGAATGATTGGCGGTAATCTTACCGTGTTCTCCTCACTGATGGGAACACCATATCTCACTTCACTTCGTGAAAAAATGTTGTTGTTTGAGGATGTCAATGAAAACCCGTATCGCATTGATCGCTATCTTGCACAGCTCACCGCCTCGGGTGCTTTACGCCAAGCAAAGGCAATACTGCTCGGACAATTTTCCGATTGCCAAGACAAGCCACCTACGTTGACAATTGATGAAGTATTCAACGATTATTTTTCTAAACTGAAAGTCCCCGTACTTTCGAATTTGCCATTCGGTCATATTCCTCGACAATGGACTATCCCACTCGGAGTTAAAGTGAGAATTGGTCAGAAGAAAGTATCAATCATTGAAAGCGTATTGACCAAATAAAAAAAGCGCCACTCAGAAGAGCGGCGCTTTTTTTGAGCATACTATTCGCTGTTACGCTTTTTCTTCTTCAGAAGCAGGTGCTTCAGCAGTCGGCTCGACTGATGAAGTTTCCGAAAGCTGTTCTGCCTCGGGTACAGGTACTGAATGATTCAGCTCTTCCGGGAATTCGAATGTGCCGATATGTTCTGAAGCATCAGTTGATGTCTCCGTCGCAGCATCTTCTCCGGTCGAAGCGACTTTCTTTTTGCCGCGAGGAGCACTCTTTTTGCTGGTTTCTTCGAGTGTCTCTTTGCCAACAGGATGTTTCGCATTGTATTCATCAACAATCTCGCGATCCTGTCCTTTGAGCCATTCGGTAGCCGAGAGCACAATCTTCTTGTTCTCAGCATCAAATTCGATTACACGAAGATTGAGCGTCTCATCTAACTTGAATGATTCACCAATATTCTTGACCGAATGGAATGCCAGCTGTGAAGCCGGTACGAAACCGTCAATACCACCTGGAAGCTCGACAACCACGCCCTTATCAAGGAAGCGGATGATCTTACCGGCGGCATCGGTGCCTTCGCTATAGGCTTCAGAAAGTGTTTCCCACGGATTATCTTTCACCTGCTTATGTCCAAGTGCGATACGGCGGTTTTCACTGTCGAATCCGAGAATCATCACATCAACTTCATCACCCTTCTTCAAGAGTTCACCCGGATGGCGAATTTTCTTTGTCCAAGAGAGATCGCCGATGTGCACAAGGCCATCAACACCAGGCTCGAGTTCGACGAATGCGCCGAAGTTTGTGAGGTTGCGAACAATACCTTTATGTACAGATCCGATCGGGTACTTTTCGAGGAACTTCGTCCAAGGATCAGGCTCCAACTGTTTGACGCCGAGCGAGATCTTTTTCGAATCTTGATCGATTGAGAGGATTGCCGCTTCTACATCCTGACCGATCGTGAAGATCTGTGATGGATGTTTAACATGCTGGGTCCAGCTCATTTCGCTGACATGAATAAGTCCTTCGATGCCCTTCTCGATCTCGAGGAATGCACCGTAGTCGGTCATCGAAACGATCTTGCCGGTCACATGCTGACCAACAGCATAACGCTGTTCGATCTCAGCCCATGGATGTGGCAAGAGCTGTTTCATACCAAGTGAAATACGTTTTTTGTTTTCGTCGTAATCGAGCACAACGACGTTGACCGTCTGATCGAGCTTGACCACTTCCGATGGATGCGATACACGACCCCATGAAAGATCGGTAATGTGTACCAAACCATCAACGCCACCGAGATCGATAAATGCACCGAAATCAGTAATCGCTTTGACGGTGCCTTCCAATACCTGACCACGTTCGAGAGTCTCGACGACTTTCGCGCGCTGATCATTAAGCGTATCTTCGAGCAATACTTTATGACTGACGACAACGTTCTCGCTCGGATGATTAATCTTCACCACGCGAACGTCCATTGTCTGACCGAGATATGCATCGAAATCACGGACAGGTTTGATATCGATCTGCGAACCGGGCATAAATGCTTCGATTCCCAAAAGATCAACAACCAAACCGCCTTTGATACGACGGATACATTTAACTTGTAAAATTTCGCCGGTCTTGGCGGCTTCTCCGACACGTTCCCACACACGGATGAAGTTGGCGCGTTTGTGGCTGAGTAAGAGTCTGCCTTCGCGATCTTCAACTGCTTCGACGAGTACTTCGACCTCATCACCGACATTTACGTTCGGGAGCATCGAGAACTCGGAGCGAGGAATGATGCCTTCGGACTTAAAGCCGATATCGACAGCAACTTCACTTGCAGTAACGGTAACCACACGACCTTTGACAACTTGATCAGCCTTGAGAGCGCTGAACGTTTGGTCATAGAGCTTCGTCATTTCATCACGCTCATCGGTGGTGTATCCCGAGCCAAGTTTGCTCTGCGGATCAATGATGCTCATATTCCCTTTAGAACTGCCTGTTGAAGCAGGAGTTGTATGGTTGGTATGTTTTTTTTCTTTTGGTGCGGATGGCGCTACGACGGCGGTAGGTGCTACTGAGGTCGTGGCGGTAGGAGCAGGGGTTGGTGGAGTGGCGACCGAGGTTGGCTCAGCCACTTCTGCGACATGCGCTGTCACGGGCGATACGGTTTCGTTTTGTTCTGACATTATTTATTCATCGGCAGATGGTGTTACAAACCCTGAGCAACTTCCGCGCCGATCATTCGGATGAAGCAGGGACTGAAATACCCCTATTTTTTAGGGGTGAGAGTAACAATCCCGCCTTTCGGAAGGTTCGGAGTTAAACTTTGTTAAAATCTAAAATAATTTGTAACGTGTAAAAGTACGTCCTTGGGTTGCTACCATTACCGTCGATAGTATTTGGGATATAAATTCCGATGCACCTCTTTTTGGATGGGGTAGAAGTGGTGGTTTAAATGAGAAAAGTGGCTGGAATTTGTCACGTTTTCCAAATTTTGAAAGTGGTTGGAGTAGAATAATGAATGGAAGGGGTGGTGATACTCTTAATGAAGGTATTTTCCATTCAGATAGTTTAACATTTCTCATAAAAACTGCACAATACGATGTTTGGGCTTGGGATAAAGATTCAAATGCTTACAAAAAGTATGTGGGGCATTGTCCACCTGATAGTATGATGGGAGTGAATTTTACTATCTTCGGGAGAGTGCGGGTAGGCTATTCCAAAACAACCGAAGGAACGAATATTGATGATGGAAATAAGATCATTTCAATAAGTCATAATAATGATATTGTAATAGCCCGTCTTTTGCTAAAATCAGAAGGGCAAGCTATTAGAGTTGAAATTTATGATATTTTGGGGCGTATTGTTGGAAGTAATGAAAATTTTCAATCTCGTCAAGATTTGTTTGATGTGAACTGTAAGATTAATCAACAACTTTCTGGCACATATATTTGTAGAATAATAGGAAAAGACTTTGTCCTTTCCAAAACCTTTCAGATTATACAATAAAGCTGAAAACTTTAAAAATGAAAGTTATAATTACTTTACTGCTTCTCTTCTCCTATTGTCCCTCTCAAGCGCAATGGGAGAAGACCTTGTTTCCCGAAAGTTCTATTGGTACATCAACTCATCAGATTACTGGTAAGTATTTTTATGTTTCGACAGATGGGTTTTCCTTTTTTTACCGTTCTTCTGATCACGGCTATTCTTGGGAGAACTTAGCTTCTTTTCTTCCAAAAGAGAAAGCAGTATTAGGATTAATTTCTTCGGGCGATACACTTATTGCATCTCTTACTGATTGGAATCCGGATTCGACGGGCGGAATATATTATTCGACAGACAATGCTCATTCATGGGTAAAAGCAACTGGGAATGGGCAGAGTGTTGGCTACCTCTCAAAACTCTACTGGATAGCAAGTTATCTTTATGGTGAATATAACGGACAATTGATTCGATCTATTGACAATGGTAACAATTGGAAGGCAGCTACAAACGGAATTATCGCAGGGCTGTATATTACAAAGCTTATATTGTTAGACACTTCTTTCTTTGCCTCAACATACGGTGAAGGCATATACATCTCAAGTGATACTGGTAGAAGTTGGAAACAACAGAGTAATATTTTTTCGAAGGAAGTAGTTTATGATATTGTCAATATAGGAAAGACACTATTTGCTACAAATGGGTCACTGTATAAATCCACAAATAATGGAGAAAGCTGGAGTCTCATACTATCAAATGTTTCGAATGTAAATTCAATTCATGTACACAACGGTTATATGTTTGCATGTGGTGACAGTGTTTTTCTTTCTACTGATACTGGTAAAACATGGCACAATATAACAGGAAATTTACCTAATTCAACAATTTTTATTGACTCAGACAGTGAATATGTATATGCGGGTTTTTGGTGGCGACGTCCGATAAGGGATTTTTTTTCCTCTATTGTAAA
>JANYDV010000009.1 GCA_025363505.1 Bacteroidota bacterium | reverse complement strand
GGAATGACAAAAAGGAGCGGGAATGACAAAAAGGAGCGGGAATGACAAAAAGGAGCGGGAATGACAAAAAGGAGCGGGAATGACAAAATATGATGTAAGAATGCAGAATTGAGAAATGTGGAGTTCGTATGTTCTATTGGAAACGATTTAAAAAAATTGGGAGTTACATTCAGTAACTCAGCCAGGAAATTCCTATTTCTTGGAGGAGCGTTTTGTTTCTTTTGTTTAGTAATGGAATGGTTTAACCGCCCACTCGGGCGGTTTTTGTTTTTAAAGGAAGTGTTGGAGTATTGTCCTAACGCCTACGAATCTCTGCTCAATGCCTCTTCTTGCGGAGTTCTTCTCTGATGACTCCGAGCGAGCGTTTGACCCATTCGTAGGTGGCGTCGTCGGGGCGTTCGCCGCCCATAAATCGGATCATTGCTGTTTCATTGAGCAACACTTCGTCAATGTCAATTGGCTTCGAGCCATCACCCACATATTCTTCGCGTTTAGGAATATAGAGCGACTCGAATGTAACGCCGAGTGATTCGGCAATTTTACGAAGAGTATTTTTCGTTACGCCCGACTCGTCGTTCTCGATCCGAGACAGATGCGCCTGCGTGATGCCGGTCGTTTTCGAGATATAATTCTGCTTAATGCCACGCTCGTCACGAATGCGACGAATACGCTGACCTTGAGTTTCTGAAGCCATTATGGGTACAACTTATGGGTTTTCGATACTTTATTTACCACAAATATACACAATTTTGTTGAAAAGCACAAATTTATTGTTAAAAAGTTGTTGATTATAGTGAATATTTTTCCATTCTCAGAAGGTACCAATTTCATAAATTTGTATTATATTTGTATGATGAAATACTTCTTTGTCATAGCGTTTTTTCTTTTATCGGTAACGTCGGCTTCCGCTCAGGTGCTTAATGGCAGGTTCGATAAGTTTACGGGGGATATTCCGAATGATTGGACGGTCTCGCCTGATACGAAATCGCGCCAACTCAAAGATAGTAGCGGCAATCCGTTTGTAGAAATAAGTATTCCGTTCAATTCACCAGATGGGTATAGTGTTATTATGCTTACAAATGCTACCCCTGAGCATCCTTACGGCGCATTATTAGATCCCAAAGTAAAAAAACTGACGTTTAGATATCTACTTACCAATTTAGTTCTCTCTAATATAGCAAGGGTTTCATATCGCTTGCGCGACCACACCGGGTATTTGTATGACGTTGGTCAGCAAGTGATTCGACCAACTGCCTACTGGGATTCAGCTGAATTTGATATTGTGACTAAGCATCGCGATCCCACTGGTCAGAACTACATCGAATTACGATTTAGCTCTCTGGCACCCGGCTCACCGAATGGGCAGCCGAATTATGTAATATCTATTTTTCATCTTGATGATGTTGTTCTCGATACCAACGCGTCGCTTGCAGTTTCGAAATTAACTCCTACCACAAATTCACTTCTTATCACCCCGAACCCCGCCTCATCACAAACGAGAATCATTCGTAATCTCCAAAACGCGGAGCCTCTCACGACGATGATTTATGACATCACCGGCGTTTTAGTTAAACGTATTCATTCATCGGAGGATAATACTTCTGGCGTTATTGTCGAGACTTCCGATTTGCCGAATGGTGTCTATTGTGTCAGATCTATTGTCGGCAACTCGGTACTATCGCAAAAGCTGGTCGTTGCGCATTAACGGCTTCTCATCGCAATCCTCAGAAATACTCCGATATTTCTTTAAATTTTATTTGTATAAATATCAACACGTTACGCCGAAAGTATAAAAAAAGTATAAAAAAATGTGATGGGCACCTTGACAAAGGACATTTTATTTCGTATATTTGTAGCAAGTTAAACGATTAATTATACTTTTTATGTCTTTTATGTATCAATCACGACAAAAACCTGCGCTTGGATATAGCCCCCACGTCCTTGCACTGATCACCAAGGATGGCATATACCGATGTGATCGAACGGGAACAGTTCAGCCACTAAAAGCACTTACTACTCGTAGCTGTTTTATCGTAACCCATTATAATCGAGCGCCCATCATGAAAGCCGAAAAATATATTATTACAACCGAAGGCGTCGAAGTCCCCGTTTCGATAACGCGTATGGGCTACGGTATAGCAGGTGAAGAAGTCCAGAAATTCCTGAGCGAAGGCGCACCTCGTGTTCGCATCCGGGTAGTCGGTCCCGAAAAAGAAACGATCATCATCCAAGATCGCCAATGGCGCCTGCTCGATATTAAGCAGCGCATCAAAAATCTAACCAGCGACGACTACTAAAAAAGCCGTCTCGCCCTCCGGCGCAATACTCCGTTCATATTACCATAGATAATCGCGACGCGACGATCTACCCATAGCCCAGACCAGAGCGAGGCGGAGCTCGGGGTATTTTTTTACACGCCGATCAAAATAACAAGCATCCATCAAACCAATAACAATTATCATGTACTACCCAACAAAAGATCTGAAGCCACAGCGCCGCATCATCCAAGAGCCTGTTGAGATTTGTCTCACCACAAACGATATTGATTTCCTCACGCATTTTGTCAACAACTCTGCATTTTATATTGGCGAGCTTGAAGAAGAAATCGGCGAGCCGTTAAACGAGTTTTGGCATCAGCGCGATTACGCTTTGCGCATTCTCACAGAATTAATATTACAAGCATCATTTAATGACGATGTCAAACTCGCACACGGAGTGACATTCGGATGAGTGTCGAACACCCGTCAGTCTTTGCAGACACCAAATTAAACTTGCAACTCTGGTCGGGGTTTGAAGAATTCTTTGATGCCGTGGCTTCCGGCGAACGGAAAATTCTTCTCAAGAGCTGTAACGGCGCCGGCAAAACCACAGCGATTGCGGCAATCGTTAATTGGATGCTCTTCAGTTTTCCCGATTCGATTATTCTCACAAGCGCCGCAAGTTTTATTCAACTTCGCCGAAATTTGTGGGGCGAGATTCGTAAGCAAGCACGTGCATCGAATATTTATGGCACTCTGCCGATTCGCGAAGAAATGATTCGCATCTCTGATAAACATTTTGCGATTGGTATCTCACCGGCGCAGCCCGAAAATGCACAAGGTTATCATTCAGCAAAAATGTTAATCGCCGTTGATGAGGCAACCGCGATTGATCGGGATATTATGACCGCACTGCTCGGAAACACCACCGGCGGAGATGCGCAAGTAATACTTGCCTATAACCCGACCAATCGCACAAGCTTTCCTTACGAAGCTGAACGAAGCGGGGATTGGAAAGTCATCACGCTCTCGGCGTTCGAGCATCCGAACATTATCAGCGGCAAAGAAAAAATTCCGGGTGCGGTCAGTAGGACGTGGCTCGCTGATCGTCTCGCGGGCTGGAGTTATAAGGTCGAGCCGCAGAGCGAACAGTCGTTCGAGTTTGAAGGCGAGTGGTATCGCAAAACAGGCGAAGTATCTTCGCGGATATTTGGCGAGTGGCCCGAAGATGACAACGAAGGTTTTATTCAGCCATATCTTTTTACTCGTTCGTTTGCACTGGAGGCGGTCGCAGGCATCAAATGTATGGGAGTGGATATAGCTCGTGGCGGCGACGATGCAACCGTGCTCGCATTCTTCGACGGCAACCAACAACTGCCGTTCCGCATTCTGCGCTCGAAAGATGTGGTCGCCATCGCGCATTCGATCGCCGAAGCATTTGCCGAAGGCTTCCTGGTTATTACGATTGATGACACAGGTGTCGGTGGAGGGGTGACTGATATTCTGAAATCGAAAGGCATTCCCGTGATCGCTGTCAATTTTGCACAGCAGGCAAAAAATTTATTCAAACAAGATGAAAAAAAACTTCGCAACGCCAGAACCGAAATGTATTTCGTGCTCG
>JANYDV010000008.1 GCA_025363505.1 Bacteroidota bacterium | reverse complement strand
CAAAATTTCTACCCGGGAATTGTACGGCTTTATCAGCGGTGCCATTTAACGAACCCTGTTGAAATCTGACGTGTCCTACAAGTTCAGTTCTTGCTTCGCCCCCATTATTGTGATTAATGAGACTATCAGCTGTTACATTGATTAGCCCTTGTGCTAATGATGTCGACACCGGTCCCACTATAAACCCGAAAATAGAGAATAGAATATATAGAATGGAATGCACGATTTCGCGAGAAGAAGTAGGGACTATCTTGTTTTGTCGTGTTGTTATCAAACGTGCATTTACTGAAAATATGTGCAAATGAAACGACGATTTTATGGCAATCAATCCGAATAGTTAACAGTAAACGTCTTTGACAATACAAAATGCTGCAAAATAGCAATAACAATAGGGATTTCGATTGTGCCAAAATATTTAAACCAACATTATTACTAATCCTTCATGGTATCCAACACTGCTGAGCGCATCATTAAAGAAAAAATATTTGCGGTCATCCGATTGACCGACACCTCTTCATTGGCGTTATTTGTTGAGCGAATGATTCGCGGAGGCATTACGATATTTGAAGTGACACTCAATAGCGCGAATGCTATTGAAGTCATTGAAGAGCTTAGTCACAAATTTCCGGAATGTTTGATCGGCGCGGGGACGGTGATCGGACGTAGTGCAGCAGAGACTGCTATCGCCGCCGGCGCAAAGTTTTTGGTGAGCCCTGTTCTTGATGGAAAAACAATTGTAATTGCCCGAGAAAACGGTGTGCCATCATTTGCCGGAGCTTTAACTCCAACAGAAGTGCATCAAGCTCAATCGCAGGGTGCTGATTTCATTAAATTATTTCCATTAGTGGGGTTGGGACCGGCATATCTCAAGGCGATCAAAGCTCCGTTGCCAAATGCGCGCTACGTTCCGACCAATGGTGTGACCCTTGATAATCTCGCCGAATACTTTGCTGCGGGCGCAACGGCAGTTGGTCTTGGGACTCCGTTGATATCTAATAAAGATATAGAAGGAATGCTCCTTGATGACGTTCAAGCTCGTGCGACAAAAGCCAGAGCGATTGTGACGGAAATATTTCCACAATAAATACGATCTTAAAAATCTTCTCCTATCGAGAAAATATATTGTGGTTTGCCCCACGTGTCGATGGTTGTTGTCCAAGCAATATCCATCTTCAGATAGAAGCCAAGTAAATACGTCCTAAAGCCAATACCGGTCGAAAGTAAAAGATCTTTTGTGCGGAGAGCTCCATCGGGTTTTTTCTCAAAGAGATACACGTTGTTATTCCATGCTGTGCCGGCATCGACAAATGCTTCCGAGAGCAAGGCAAGTGGAGCACCCCCAACTAAAATAGGGAATGGGAATCGCAGCGCAAGATTTGCAAGAGCGTACTTGGTCCCGATCTTTTCATTGTAAGCAAAACCACGAAGTGGCGAGCCCGTGGAATAAAATGCAAAATCTTGTGGCTCGCTTAGAGGGTAAGTGTTCGAACTAAAATAACGATTGAGCCACCCGTCAACTCCACCAAGGAAAAATTTTTGGGGTGTAGGACCGAAACTTGCTGCTCCGGCAAATCGAGTGGCAAACGACAAACTCCCCGCAATTCTGATATAATGCCGAAAGTCCACAGTCGGTGTAAGAAAGCCGAGCATCGACGATGCTAACTGAGGCGCCGCAGATACCGCGAGATTATACCGAGTGCCTGAGACCGGATAAAAATAACTATTGACGACATCGTCGTGAATATATGCAAGACTTGGCACGAGCGCAAATTTTCGTTTCGTCGGGAATGCTCCAACCGGATCAATCACATCACGCTCGAGCACTGTTGCCGAAAAACTGAGATCAAGCCGATTATAGTGATCGGAAGGATATGAAAGTAATCCTGTCAAGCCATAGCTTGTAAAACGACTGACAAATGACGAATATACATTTTCATATCCCGCATCCGGTGTAGTATACAAAAACCTTGCGCTATGGAAACCTTGAATGCCATAATTTGATCTGTTTTCAAGATTGAAATAAGCAAGCACGAAATCCGAATTATTTAAGTCAAGTAAAAGATTTGATGCAAAATAGATCTGATGATTTCCAAGTTCATCGGAAAATAACATTTGGGTCGAACCTTGCAAGCCATAATAACCCGTATATCCTGCACTGCCTAAAATAATATCCGGAGAAAAGACGATCTTATATTCACGACTGATATACTGACCATTAGAGTCTTTGTAATTTGTGATTGATGCGATCGTGTTCTTCGGAAAACGTTGAATTGGCTTATAATTATCAAGATTGTCGGTATAAACGTAATTATGGAGATCAACTCCTACATCACCATATCCTACTGTAGAGTCGGCAGCTGACCCGGGCGGGAGTTTTGCGATGTTTGTTATCCTTGATGAAGCTGAATCTGTTTGTGCTTGATCGGCAACCGATTGCATACGAATCATTGTAAGCGGAAGCGA
>JANYDV010000113.1 GCA_025363505.1 Bacteroidota bacterium | reverse complement strand
GGGATTGTTGTTCCAGGGGAAAAGGGGATGTAGTACTTACGAATTGGATGTATGTCAGGGAGAAGGCTGTGAGGGTTTTGCTGTTTGGTGTCCGGGTCTCCCAGGATGTGCTTCGCAAGGTATCACCGAAGAAGAGGCACTGGAAAACATCAAAGATGCGATTCACGAATACTTACTCGCGGTTCATGAATTAAACAAGAATGAACAAACTCGCATAGTAGAAGTATTTGCATAAAAGATCATTATGCCAAAGCTATCCGGAATAAACCATTTAGCCGCTATGAAAGCATTCGAAAAATTTGGCTTTTGGATTCAACGTCAAGGGAAACATATCATTATGAGTGATGGCACACATGTGATTACTATTCCACGAAATAATCCAATAAATGCTTACACAATGGGTGTTATCATCAAAGGCGCAGGTTTAACAATCGAAGAATTTAAAACAAAGCTATAAACATTTTGACACGCATTCGACATATAAAACTTGGTGAGCGACCATTGTTATTGGCTCCGATGGAGGATGTGACTGATGTTTCGTTTCGTATTATCGCCCGTCGGATGGGCGCGGATGCTGTCTATACCGAATTTATTTCCAGCGAGGCAATCATTCGTTCGATAGCAAAACAATTAAAGAAGATGACGATGCTCGAAGAAGAGCGTCCGCTTGCGATACAAATTTATGGCGGCGACCCGGAAGTGATGCACGAAGCCGCGCAAGTATCCGAAGCTGCCGGTCCCGATTTTCTGGATATTAATTGTGGTTGTTGGGTCAAAAATGTTGCCGGCAAAGGCGCAGGTGCGGGTCTGCTGAAGGACTTGCCGCGAATGGCAAAGATGACCAAAGCCGTAGTCGATGCCGTCAAACTTCCGGTGACAGTCAAGACTCGTCTTGGTTGGGATAAAGAAGACATCAATATTCTCGAAGTAGCGCCGATGCTCGAACAAGCCGGAGCCGCGGCACTCACGATCCATTGTCGAACGCGCTCGCAAGGTCACAGTGGCGAAGCCGATTGGAGTTGGATACCTAAAATAAAACAACGCGTCAGCATTCCGGTGTTTTTGAATGGCGATGTTAATTCGCCCGAAGCCGCTGATCGTGCATTTCGCGAAACCGGATGTGATGCAGTGATGATTGCTCGTGCGGCAATCAGCAATCCATTTATTTTTCGCGAGACCAAAGAGTTTTTTGCCAACGGTACTTACACTCAGGCATCACTTGACGAGCGCATTACGCTCTGTCTCCAACATTTACAACATTCGATCGAACTTCGTACCGAGCATCGCGGCATTCCGAATTTTCGTAAATATTATCTCGGATACTTCAAAGGTATTTTTGGCGCAGCCACACTTCGCCGCGAGTTGATGAGTATCGAAAGCTACGCAGAAGTTGAAGACAAGCTCTGGAAATTTGCCGACACGGTTCGCCAACGCGAAGGCTCCGCGCTTATTACTGCTGCATAACTTTTTTTGTGCACACGCTCAGCGATTACGACTACCATCTTCCCGAAGAGCTGATTGCTCTCTATCCGCTTGCACATCGCAGCGATTCGCGCTTGTTAGTGTTACACTCAACAACCGGTGCGCTCGAAGACACGCAATTTACTAACGTCGCTGAATATCTTCGCCGCGGTGATTGTCTGGTCATTAATGAGACAAAAGTAATACCGGCGCGACTGTTTGCAACGCGCGAAACGACGGGTGCACAAATCGAAATTTTTCTTGAGCATCGCCAAGCTGACACCACCGATACTTGGCTGGTACTCGCCGCACCTGCAAAAAAGCTGAAACAAGGCGAGCGATATATTATTAATGACACGCTGTCGTGCGTTGTGCTCGACGAATGTGCCGACGGTCAGCGAGTCGTTCGTTTTGAAAGCATCGAAAATGTAGAAGATGCTCTTGAAGCTGCAGGCACAATGCCTATCCCTCCCTATTTGCATCGCGATGCAGAAGCGCTCGACAACGAACGCTATCAAACGGTATATGCTCATACACCCGGAGCCGTTGCCGCGCCGACCGCAGGTTTACATTTTACTAATGAATTATTGGCATCACTCGAAGAACGCGGAGTGAGAATTGCGCGCATTACTTTACATGTCGGGCTTGGTACGTTTCGTCCGGTCGAAACGGAAGATATTACTCAGCACACGATGCACAGCGAGCGTTATGTTGTGAGCAATGAAGCGGCAGAAATAATTAACAGCACTAAAACTGCAGGCGGCAGGGTGATAGCCGTCGGTACCACAGCCGCACGAACGCTCGAAACCGCTGCGATCACTCATAACATCGTGGAAGCATCAAGCGGAACGACATCAATTTTTATTTATCCGCCCTATCGCTTTAAAATCCTTGACGGACTTATTACTAATTTTCATCAACCGCGCTCGACACTGCTGATGATGATCTCCGCATTCGCCGGCTATGAGAATATTCGCAAGGCGTATGATCACGCAATTGCAGAGCGATACCGGTTTCTGAGTTATGGCGATGCGATGTTGATTCTGTAAAAATATAATGGAAATCTATCCTCAGCATTTGAGTATCTTTAAATGAGTATAGATTCCCACCTGCACGGGAATGACGAAACAAAAATACTTACATTGGGTGTTAAACATCAACCTCAAGATTAGATGTAGAAAGCTTCATCGTTTAACGAATGTGTGAATAAAACAACTAAATATTGGTAAAGTGTAAGGTTTTTTAAAACGAACTTCGTATATTGTATTTTCACAAATAATAATTATTCAATAATATGACAACAGTAAAACAAATCGGTATATGGATGGATCATTCGAGCGCTCATCTGATAGAATTTACGGGCGGTCCTATGACGACGACCATTATTGAATCTACATTTACCCACGACCAAAAAGAAGAAAGTTTAAGCAAAAGTGAAAACTTGATGCATAATAAGGAGCAGCATAAACATGCAGAGTACTATAAAAAAATTGGCGAGACGATTAAGCATTACAATGAAATACTGCTCTTCGGACCTACTGATGCCAAGCTCGAATTGTGCAATCTTCTCAAAGCCGATCATCAATTTGCAAACATAAAGATCGAAACAAAATCGGCGGATAAAATGTCCGAACATCAACAGCAAGCATTTGTGAAAGAACATTTCGCAAAATAATTGCTCGAGTGCTCTTATGCCATCAATAGCATCCATCGCGAAGATTGACTTCCCTTTTCGAGTGAGCCAAGAAGAAGTAAAACAATTTGTAAAAACATTGTTTGCAACTTCCTATCCTGCCGTGGAGCGGATGGTGAGTGCATTTGATAATACCGAAATCAACACTCGCAACTTTTGTAAGCCACTGCCATATTATCTTGACATTCATCGTTTCGAACAACAAAATGCTGAGTATATTAGCATTGCATTGGAGAATAGTGTCAAGGTAATTGAAGAGTGTATCACATCGGCAAACATTCATAAAAATGACATCACCGATATAATATTTATTTCGACGACGGGACTTGCCACGCCGAGTTTGGATGCCCTGATTATAAATAAGATGAAATTACATCAACACATCAACCGCATCCCCATCTTTGGGTTGGGCTGCGCGGGTGGTGTTGCAGGCATTTCGAAAGCAAGTACATTAGCAACAGCAAACCCTGATGCGATCGTGTTGGTGGTGGCGGTTGAATTATGCTCGCTGACTTTTTTGCGTGATGATTTTAGTAAAAGTAATTTTATCGGCTCGAGCTTATTTGCTGATGGTATCGCCGCTTGTTTGATCGTGGGGGACAATCACGTTAGCAACCAGAAGCATTCGATCAAACATCTTGCTTCGCAAAGCAAACTTTATTATGATAGTCTCGACGTGATGGGCTGGGAATTTCTTGACAAAGGCTTCAAGGTTATTTTTTCGCAAGATATTCCGACTATTATTTCTGAAACAATTGCAGGGGATGTCATCATGTTCTTAGAACAGCATCGCCTCACACTTTCAGACATTAAGAATTTTATTTTTCATCCCGGTGGTAAAAAAGTGCTGACGGCATACGAGAAGGCATTAACGGTTGAAGGTGATTTTCTTAAAAATACTCGCGAGGTGATGAATGACAACGGCAATATGTCAAGCGTGACAGTGCTGTATGTGATGGAAAGATTTATTTCTCAAGGCTTTCAAGATGGCTACGGACTGATGGTCGCGATGGGTCCGGGTTTTTCGAGCGAGATGGCATTGCTGAGTATGACCAACAAATAAAATGATATTTTACATATTCATTTCATTTGTCATTCTGCTCAGAATCGCTGAGCTACTAATTGCAAGAAATCATGAAGTGTGGCTCAGATCCCAGAGGGCAATCGAATATGGCAAAAACCATTACCCATTTATTGTCGCTCTTCATATATTTTTTTTTATTTCACTGCTCACCGAGTACACTTTCCAACAACGCCATCAATACAGTGTATATCTCATTGCAATTTATGTCCTCCTGATTGCGATGAAGATTTGGGTTATGATGTCACTGGGAAAATTCTGGAACACTAAAATTCTTCGCATTCACAATATCGCACTCATCAAGAAGGGCGCGTATCGTTTTGTCAAACATCCGAATTATGTTATTGTCGTTGCGGAGATATTACTGATACCACTTGCATTCGAACTCATCTGTACGGCTGTGATTTTTAGTGTGCTCAATGCAGTGATAATCACGATAAGGATCAAAGAAGAGAACCGTGTGTTAGCTCAGTAGCAATTTAGTATCGTCAGAGAAATCACCGCCAGAGATTTAGAAAACGTTAGAGTATCTCGGCGATCAACTGTTGCACCAACAAGCAATCATCGACCATTGAGGTTTTGCGGGTTTGATATTCGGTTGCAACAATCGCTTTGATGGCATTGTCAAGCTCAAGTGCTGTATAGCGTCTGGCTTCGGCAACATAATTTTTTACAAAAAATGCTGCACCGCCATAGAGATCAAGTGCTTTTGCGATTGCTTGTTCGCTTTCGCGGTTGAGCGACATTTCGCGAGCGACGACCAGTTGTTCAAAATATTTTGCAAGATTAAACAGGGTCATAAACAATGCTTTTTTGTCGGCTTCAAACATTCTGACCACAATTTCGGACGCGAGGCTTTTGTTGCGACTGCCGATGGCTTTGTTGAGTTCGAACACATTGTAGTGTGGCGAGACGCCAATGGTAGCTTCGACATCGGCGGCAGTGATGGCTTCTTCGGTGCTGACGTAGGTTACTAATTTTTCGAGTTCGCTTGAGAGCTGACGCAAATCAGTACCTAAAAGATCAACCAACATTTTTGCGCCGCGACTGTCGAATTTTTTTCCGAAGTGCGCCGCCCGGTCACCAAGCCACTCCATTGCCTCTTGTTCTTTCAATGGTGCAAATTCGATTGGCGTTGCATTGATAAACAATCCTTTCCAGGGATGCGTATTTTTTGCGCCGGGTTTGGTGGTGTCGAGAATTAACAGTGTCGAGCGGTTGGGATCTTCGAGATACTCCGCAATGAGTGTATTTTTTGGCGAATCAGCATTGTCGGTTTTTCCGCGATTGACAAAAAACTTTTCGAAGTTGCGACAGATGATCACTCGTGCTTCTGCCATGATGGGGTAGGCTTTTGCTGACGCAAGCACATCAACTAAGCGTGACTCGGCACCATCGAATTGATCGAGATTAAACGAACGCAAGGAGGCGTCGGGAAGAAACAGGTCGATGGCTTTGCGTATCAACTCTGTTCGTAAAAATTCTTCTTCACCAAAAAAAAGATAGACCGAATCGGCTTTGCCGGAACGCCATTGTTTTTCGAGTTGCTGATAGGTCATTCGACTTATCGAATCACCGAGAGTGTGCGATGCCGAGTGTTATTGCCGGCTTGCAACACAAGATGATATGACCCTGAGCGGAGATCGGCGGTGCTCATTGGCAGTGTATGCCAGCCAATTTCGGGATGCGCAACATCCGTGACCCTGCTGATCTCGCGACCAAGTTCATCGAAGAGTGACAGTCGCACCGTCGGGTAATCGGCATCAATATAAAATGTAAGATTCGTGGTTGCACCCGAAGAGGCAAATGTTGGGTTTGGCGAGTTTTGCAATAGTTGTAAGCCGTTTGCCGGAGCCGTCGGAATGCTTACTTCGTTTCTCAAATCAGGCTGATCGTCGGTTGGGGCATCGCCGTCGTTTACAGCATCACCGACGACAATGATGCCATTGACTTCGAGGCGTCCGTTCATGATCGTCAACGAGCTGACGTGGACTTCTTGTCCTTGCCCGATTACGAGAACACTCCCATTATCAATAGTCACATTGACATCTCGGTGGTGGCTCTCGCCGGGAAACACACCATATTGGGGGCTGTGCCAGACACCGCTATTTTCTTGTTCCCAATTTCGAGTATCGGACCAGACACCGCTCGCAACCGAGCGAAATTCGATCTGTTGCGCAGGCGCAACCATCGGCAACAACGCCAATAGAAAAATGCTTATCAGGGGGCGAAACATAAGCGTAATGAAAAAATTATTATGAATATCTAACTTTTACACGAAGGCGATAATTCCGTATTATAGATATTAATAATAGTTTGTCTCGATGGTCGTGCGATAGACCGGTCGTAATTGTATATAAAAAAAACGGGCAGGACTGTGAAGTCCTGCCCGTTGATGCTTATCAGCTCGGAGTATTTACTGAAATTTCCAGACTCGGATGTAGCCTTGGTTGGTTACCGCCGCTACATGGGTTTGTTGTCTATTGGCAGCAATATCTGTAATATATGTGTTTAACGGCAGAAGTTTCGTAAATGAGTTGGAGCCGTCTGCCACTTTAAGAATTTTTAATGTACTAATTGAATCAATTGACCCAATTGACCCACCGACATAAATATTGTCTTTTGTCACCATGAATGACGCATACCGGTTGCTGGTGTTGTAAACATTTGCTACATCACTGATCTTCACTCCGGTTGTAGTATTGAAGAATGAATAGGATGAGGTTCCACTTTTTGGAGAACCAAACGTTACACCTTCTTCGGAGTACAATAGAAAATATGTCGAACCGACAGAGACGGTACGAATCAGCGCATCATTTGCTATGCTCCAAACGACAATGGTATTATAGGTCTTCGCATCAAGAAAAACAACTGCATCTTCGCTACGGTCAAAACCAAAAGCGAAAGTGGAGTCAAGATAATTTGTTGTATTTAATGTCTTGATCAAACTTCCATCAGCACAAGAGAATAAACTAAAGCCACTGTGGTCGTTAGAAATAATCTTGCTTCCGTCATCATAGATATGCGCATCAGTTACCAACGATCCGCCATTGGGGATGGTACAAGTCACCGATGGCGTTGCCGTAGTAATATCTAAGACAGTAATAGCAGTACTGGGGTTGACAACCATTAACTTTTTATTATCAGGGGTAAATTGTAATTTGGTGATATTTACTTGGACTCCTGTGCCGACGCGCTCGCTGACAAGGTTGCCGCTTTTCGTATCAAAGACTTTTACTCCACCAGAATAGGCAGAGATAGCCATCAAACTTCCATCTGACGACAGCGCAATGGTCGACGATTCTTTATTGACACCTAATTGTATATCAATAAAATTATTGGTGGCAGTACCGCAGACTTTAATATCTCCGACTTTGCGAAGTTCGCCACTGGCGAGTGCTAATATATCAAGCGGTGATGACTCATTGCCATTTGGGTCGGTGGCGACTATGGTCAAGCCAACACCTGATGGCACACTCGTCATAAAATCACCGGTTCCGGTATAGATATAATGCGAATACCCTGCTGCGGAAGTGATGAAGACTAATCCTTCCATTTTGGTATCGCCGCAATCGAATATCGTACCACTGATAGCCGCCGGACAAGGAGAATCAAGAGTGATATCACCCAGGTCAAGCGTTGTGCCGGGGACGATATTTACTATGACCGGGACGTTAATAAAATAGTTACCGCCGTTTTTTGCACTCAGAATTTCGAGTGATAACTGTTGATCGGCAGGAACACGGCGGATATGAATACGTCCGTCAGCACCGGTGGTGATATCACGTTGAAACAGATGAATCACTACCCCTTCGATCGGGATTCCGTTGCAGACGATGCGAGCATTGAGTTCGCCCGTTTCGCCTTTGTAGTCAAAATTCCAATCAGTGAAATGCGATACAGTACCGACATATTTTCCTCCTTGTAATGTCGCCGAGCCATCTTCTTTCCACTCGCCGATGGTCTCATCAAAATACCACAGTGGCATCGTTGCAGGAGCCGAAGACATTGAAGCAGGTTTTGGCACGCTGAGCGTGGCTGTTGCAGTTGTTGCCAATGACAGTGCATTACCGCTTTGGTCGCGGAGTTCAACACGAATCACGCCAACCGATTTCAGACCAACTTCGGTGTTGTCGCTCTGACGACCGGCATTATCACCCGAAAAGAAATTAAAAAAATCAGTACGTGTGGGATCAAGATAGCGAGCCGAAACTTTCACCGCGCCACTATACGGTGCGCCGGAGGAAGTAACAAAACTATTGGCGTCGAACTTGACCGTAGCGCCACTTCCGAGGGGGAGTGTTGCGCCGGTCGAAGCCGCAACCGTGAATACTGTGGTGTTTGCCATCATTCCCAATTGCATATTGGTCACGCCATTGCCGACAGGACTTTCAGCG
>JANYDV010000296.1 GCA_025363505.1 Bacteroidota bacterium | reverse complement strand
GAATCAACAGCAAGTACTGCGACCAAAGAATCGGAAAAGAGCACGGGCATTGCGGCAAACGAACGCACCCCGATTTGATCCTTATAATATGGAATCAAATCATATTCCGCTTGCGGTGGTATGCTTTGGATAAATTGCGGTTCTGATCGGATAGCAACTTTACTGACCGCATCGTGTCCGATTTCGTACCGACGTTCCGAGAGTAAATTATGAAATGCAAAATCATCTACCGACGCACATTCAAGCACCAGCTGCTGCTTCTTATGATTAACCCAAAAGAAGAGCGCGCTTTGGGCGACGGTGTGATCACGAAGGAGATCGAGAAGCTCGGATAGGAGCAACACAAAATCTTTTCTTGGGTCGCGGCTCTCGCCAGAGCGGCGCGGGTGCGAATCGAAACGACGAAGTGTATCAAGATAGACTTTGACAGCCGGATCGAGCGGAAGTTCGTAATCAGGAATGTGCGCAGGAACAGATGCTTCGCTTAATGATAACGTCTGTCCTAATTCTTCGATGACTTGATGAACATCTTCATCTTCGACGTCCATCATTTGTTCATCTATTGTTTCTTCGGTTTGATCCTCAATTATTTCCTCATCATCATCAATTTCAATTTCTACATTGTCGGTTTCAGTCTCTTCGTAGATCACTGCATTTTCAAGTAGCGGTTCTATAATCACCGGATGTTTCGGTGATTGAACGGGTGCAGGGTCGGCTACAGTATCTTCTTGCTTGAATGCCACAGGTTCAGGCTTGGGTGCTTTTGGCATTTTGCGAACCCTAATTAATGTTTGCTCGTCATCAGAAAAATAAGGCGGTGCAAGCGGATCATGTTGTTGCGCCGGCGGGTCCCACTGGTGTTCTTCTTGCGGGGTTTCAGGCTCGGGATTGCCTTTGAATAATTTGGAAGAAATTTTTTTACTGCCGCCAAGCAAATCTCCGCTGAGCGTGCGGATACGCGGAACGGCATTCTTGAGAAAGCCGCCGCGCACCGAAGGTTGTTCGCCCGAGGATCGTTCGATCTCAAAATCGTCAAAGCTGATGCGCTTCGCCGGCTTCGAGCGATCTTCGGGGGTATCCTGATATTCGTGTTGCTCGTCGTTCATATTCGTCTTCGAGCGGCTCGAACAGCTTAACGAAGCAGATCGACCGTGGTCAAATCTTTACTATTACGATGCGTCTTAAAAAATTTGTCTTGTTGCTTCTTTACAGAAAGCGTAAAATCCCATCCACGTTCATCTTTAATCTCACGATGAACTAACATTCCTGTTGCATCTTCCACCAGCACCAGCTCGCGAACATTGGCTTTCATATTTCCCAGTGTTGCGGTTGCCGCAGGATCATCAATGCCGGTCTTCGTTGGTGTTACTGTAGTAACAGTTGTAAAACTAGCGAGTACTTTGCCACTACGTTCTTGAAAACCATCCATCGTGGTCTTTGAATCAAGACGCATCGGGAATGCAATCGACTGCCATACGGGCACATTAATTTCTTGATTGACGGTCATAACTGAGTCTTTTGCCATCGGCTTCTCGGGGAAACGCACCATCGTGCGTCCGAGGTAATCAGCAATAGTTGATTCAACCGATTTTTTGATCAAATCCCGATTCTTAGGGGTGTTCGCAGAATCAGGAAGATTCATATTCTTAATATACTTTTCGACAAGCCCTGCGGTATTGAATACCTCCTTGACGTCGCCATACTTATTAATATAAAAACCAAAATTCTCACCGATCAAGATTGCAAACGTAGCAAAACGAAGGTCTTCCTTCGCTTTTGCATTATTGGTTGAGAAATTGATGTGTGTGGTATCTTTATCAAGTTTGAGTGTGATTGAATCGAATGAGAGTGTGAACTCGACACTCGAATCGGGGCGGATCGCTTTTACGGTTTGTTTCAGATAGTAGCTGTTGGTGCTCGAAGCAAGCTCTGACTTAGGAAACTGTTTGTAGAGCTGGTCATCGGTCTCGGCACCGGCAGAAGAAGTAAGGGTAATTCTGTAACGATAAATATCGCCGACTTTCGGTCGGAAATAAATATAGTGGTTGGGTTCGTTGACGGCAACCGTTTTTGGTTGTTCGGTGCTATCAAAAATTGCCGCACCACCGGGTGCATCCGAGCCTTTTTTGGAACAACCCATCATTGCAAAAGACGAAATGAGAACGATAGAAGTGATAGTTCGAAATACGTTTGGTTGCATTATTAAAAAAATATAGTAAATACTCGATTCAATACAGGTATATAGATATACAAAGATACCACAGAAATGGTAGAGCCTCGGTGAATGCTATGAGAAAAGCGGATTTGGGTGCGCTTAATGTTTGACCGGTGGCGTAAGAGGAATATTCTGGAGTGAGTCGCGTTTCATCGGGTCAGGACGATGTTGTTTCATATCTTTGATCT
>JANYDV010000291.1 GCA_025363505.1 Bacteroidota bacterium | reverse complement strand
CTTGGAATGCTCCTATGCCGACATAGGTCTCGAACCCTCCGGATACGATATAAAGATTGATTGACGAAGAAACATCGATGAAGGCATACATTCCTGTCAGTCGTGCAGGCAAGCCGCCTTTATTAAAGGAGAAGCGAGAGTTAATTCCATCGGTGACCCAAATATTTTCTTTCGGGCAATTAACACCGAGAAACATTCCTGACTCAAGACCCAGTTGAACAGGTCCATAAACACCGACAGCCACTCTTCCTTGTACCATTTGGTAATCGAGTCCGAAATGCCATTGCAACTCACCTTCTGCAGTGACACCGGTCAAGAAAGTACTGAGCTGAACCGTACCTTTTAAGTATCCTTCGACATAGCCGATGCCGTGATCTTCAGTCAGTTCTGCCATACCCGAAACTTCGGCATTAATCGAACTCGCCAGCAAGACATACATATCACCTTGCAATGAAATTTTGGTTTGTGTTGGCAAGAAAGAGAGTTTGATCGAGAGCATACTACCTTCACGGGCAAGCAGGCTCGACCCGACACCTGTGCCATGAGAGACTTCGCCTCCAATCACTACTTTTTCAAGTGTTTCGCCAACGATACATCCACAACCCCAGATCTTTTCCATCGCCGAGAAGTTTGCGACGATTGCCATATTAATATCATGGCTCGCTTCAGCGACGATACTAAAGCAAGACCGCTCAGCACGAATCGTGATCGTCGAGCTCATTCCTCCGGTAATCTCTAATAAATTTGCGGTGCCGGTGCCGAAGAAGCCCTCTTGAATTGTACTGTCATAGACCACTCTTGTATAATCAAAATCGGCTATGCCACCGCACCAATTTCTACGCCAATGAATATCGCTTGGCGGAGCCGTGAGCACTGTTGCTTCTTGCAGTCTCATCCAACGCCCATAATAGGGGCTGCTACTATTCGATACTTTGTAATCGGACAGTGAAAGCATTTTACTGCCAAAGAAATGGATAGATACTGCCCCATAGGCTTGGAGAAAACCGGATAGTGCGCCGACAGTCATACCCGGGACTTTTGCCGTATCGTTATTAACTGCTTGGTAGTTTGATAATCTAACCAAACTTGGTGAGAACGGAAAGCCGTCGAAGCGTTGACCGACGCTATTATAATCAAAAAACATCTTACCGAGATTACCATCAGCTTTGAGTTCGCCCCATGTAAGCCAGAATGGTTTTGAATAATGGCGAGGCTCCGAAATTCCTGCTGAAGTGAGGTAGATCACTCCCAACCTTGCACAAATAATACCGGCGGATTTTGAAGAATCTTTTGCAACAAGCGAGACGCCCCAATACGGTAACGTGTCCGGTTTTGAAAGATCAACCTGCCCGCCAGCGCACTCGGCAGTCGAAGTGAACATCATATTCTTGAATGCCACTTTGATCGAAGCCGGAGAAGGGAGTGTGACTTCGCCCGCGAGATCGCTATTCCAAACTGCACTTTCGACAAATTGAAATGGCATATACATTTTTTGATAATTTGCAGTGCCTGCTGCATCAAGATGAGTTGTAGAGGTCTGGAGGCGTTTTGATCGTGGGTCAAAGCAAATGCCGAAACTTGTTTTGAATGTCCGTTCGCCATCGTAGCGAGAACGAAGTGAATCACCGATCTCCATATTCCCAAGTCTGGTCGAATCACAAACGATATCAATTTCCGCATGAACGCCTGTGCGGATGATATTCATCCAGCCATTACCGATTGTTTCTTTGACGAAGACTAATTTTTTATATGGTCTGACCGGAACATCGAGTGTGTAGATAGTAAAATCACGATTGCGAAGCGTGGGTATGGTGAAGCCTTGCATTCCTTGCGCTTCCATTTGAGTCGCCGCAGGTGTGAGTGTCGGATTATGCCAGAGTGAATCAGCAGGGTAGTATGGCTTGATTTGTCGAGCCGAAGTGTAGAAATATCCGCTATCATTGCCGGTTGGGTTGGCTTCTAATTGATAATATGAAGGCAAACCCGTGGTTTGAGAGTACTCACCCCATACCAACGTTGATCTGAATCGTAACGAGCCAAAGAGATCCATATCATTTTGGATTGCAAGTGACTCATAACCTGTCAGAATCTGGGATCCTCCGATTGCTCTGACAGCCGCTCTTGGCAAGGCAACGAATCCGTCGGTAAAACCACCACCAACAATTTCGCTGTTGCCAATGACTATTCGTCCGTGCATAATAGAGACTTCATATCCGAACGGTTCGAGAGTAGAATATTTCCATTCACCGCCGAGATAACGGAGCACTCCGTCGAAGCCGTCGGTCGTAATCATCGCATTCGTAAAATCATACGCTGCTTTGGTATAGCCGCGATTTGAAATAATAGATGCGCTTGGTTTAGAATCGGTCTGACCAGTTCTGAGCACTACGCCTTTCCAGTTGAGCGCGAGTGCGGGGCTGAGACCTGATGGTGATTGTGTCGAAGAAAAATCAATCACATAACTCGACCCGTGCACCATCACTCCGCTATTACCAAGCCACCATTTACCAAATGCCGAATCACCGGCGGTCACTTCTTTGTAGAATTCGCAATTCGAGGTGATGGTAGTTTTTGGCAGTTTCAAAAATGCTCTGGTGCATGTATCGGCACTGATAATATTCTTCGGCAGAAGAAGTTTGCCTTCGACGGTTGCTTCAGTTGGCGAAAGAATGAGCGAGTCCATCGCCAGCGTAAAGCCCGAATCGAGAAAGAGCATTGCAGGTGCTTTTGGGGTCGCAGGTTTTGTCGGGTAGTATGCCAAGCCTCCGGTTAATACAACAGTCTTCTTATTCGGCGGAGCCCAGTGCACATCATGAAAGCCAACAAGAATACAATCAAGCGGTAATGACGTCTTGAGCCAATCGATCAAACGATTGCGATCAATAATCTGCGAGATTTTTGAGGCATTCG
>JANYDV010000285.1 GCA_025363505.1 Bacteroidota bacterium | reverse complement strand
TTCCGGTCCTCTCGTACTAAGAACGAGACTCCTCAAGCATCCAACGCCCGCATAGGATAGGGACCGAACTGTCTCACGACGTTCTGAACCCAGCTCACGTACCGCTTTAATTGGCGAACAGCCAAACCCTTGGGACCTTCTTCAGCCCCAGGATGCGATGAACCGACATCGAGGTGCCAAACCTTGCCGTCGATGTGGACTCTTGGGCAAGATCAGCCTGTTATCCCTAGCGTACCTTTTATCCTTTGAGCGATGGCCCTTCCATTCGGAACCACCGGATCACTATCGCCTGCTTTCGCATCTGCTCGACTTGTTTGTCTCACAGTTAAGCACTCTTCTACGATTACGCTCAACGCATGATTACCGACCATGCTGAGAGTACCATTGCGAGCCTCCGTTACATTTTAGGAGGCGACCGCCCCAGTCAAACTACCCGCCTGGCACTGTTCCTCTCCCGGCTTCACGGGATCAGGTTAGAATTCAATTAAAACAAGGGTGGTATTTCACTGTTGTCTCCACCGAGACCAAAGCCCCGGCTTCATCGACTCCCACCTATGCTACGCATGCATTAACCGAAGTCAATGTCAGGGTGCAGTAAAGGTGCATAGGGTCTTTCCGTCCATATGCGGGTAACCGGCGTCTTCACCGGTACCACAAATTCACCGAGCCCGTGGTTGAGACAGTGGCCAACTCGTTACACCATTCGTGCAGGTCGGAACTTACCCGACAAGGAATTTCGCTACCTTAGGACCGTTATAGTTACGGCCGCCGTTTACTGGGGCTTCGGTCGAAAGCTTCGCATTGCTGCTAACCCCCTTCCTTAACCTTCCAGCACCGGGCAGGTGTCACTCCCTATACGTCGCCTCAATTGGCTTAGCAGAGAGATGTGTTTTTGTTAAACAGTCGGTTGGCCCATTTCACTGCGGCCCATTTGCATGGGCACCCTTTATCCCGAAGTTACAGGGTCAATTTGCCGAGTTCCTTAACCACGGCTCACTCGCGCACCTTAGTATATTCTACCTATCTACCTGTGTCGGTTTACGGTACGGATCAACTGTACAATAGCTACGAAGATTTTCTCGCCAGCCTGATTAGACACCACTCGGTTCGACGAATCTCCCCGTACTGTCGGCTTTCAGCTCAAAGCGCGGATTTGCCTACGCCTCTCATAGCCTACGACCTTCAACGCACATCCAATCGTGCGCGGGTGGTTCACTTCTGGGTCCCTCCTTAGCATCAGACTCGTACAGTCAAGCATCAGATTATTAACTGATTATCCATCGCCTACGCCTTTCGGCCTCGGCTTAGGTCCCGGCTAACCCTGAGTCGATGAACGTAGCTCAGGAAACCTTAGATTTTCGGTGCAAGAGATTCTCACTCTTGTTATCGTTACTTATGCCTACATCGTCTCTTCCGTACGCTCCAGCAGGGCTCACGCCACCACCTTCAACGCAGAACGGAATGCTCCCCTACCCAGTAATAAATTACTGCCATAGCTTCGGTACAAAGTTTAGTCCCGATTATTGTCGGCGCCAAGTCGCTTGACTAGTGAGCTATTACGCACTCTTTAAATGAATGGCTGCTTCTAAGCCAACATCCTAGCTGTCTATGCAACTTGACATCCTTTCTCTGTTAACTTTGATTTGGGGACCTTAGCTGATGGTCTGGGTTGTTTCCCTCTCGGCAATGGATCTTATCACCCACCGCCTCACTGCTGGAAAACATCTTACCGGAATTCGGAGTTTGTCTGGGGTTGGTACCGTTGTGACGGCCCTAGCCCAATCAGTGCTCTACCTCCGGAAGACTCTGTTCCAACGCTGCCCCTAAAGGCATTTCGGGGAGTACGAGCTATCTCCCAGTTTGATTAGTCTTTCGCCCCTAACCTCAGTTCATCGGAGTAGTTTTCAACCCACACCCGTTCGGACCTCCAAATGGTTTTACCCATCCTTCATCCTGACCAAGGCTAGATCACAAGGTTTCGCGTCTGCCGCCCGTTACTATGGGCGCCCTATTCAGACTCGCTTTCGCTACGGATTCGTATCATAAATACTTATCCTTGCAACGGACGCGCAACTCGTAGGCTCATTAAGCAAAAGGCACGCGGTCACTCCCCGGGATAAATCCCGGCTCGCTCCCACCGTTTGTAAGCATACGGTTTCAGGTCTATTTCACTCCCTTCTGAAGGGTTCTTTTCGCCTTTCCCTCACGGTACTAGTTCACTATCGGTCGCTGGAGAGTATTTAGCCTTACCAGATGGTTCTGGCAGTTTCCGACGGACTTTCACTTACTCCGTCGTACTCAGGATCCTCGCTAGGTAGCACTACTATTTCGCTTACGGGACGTTCGCCCTCTATGGTGAGCCGTTCCAGGCTCTTCAGCTATAGTAATACAGTCCATGTCGCAAGTCCTACAACCCCGCCGGTCTATGACCGAACGGTTTGGGCTATTCCCGTTTCGCTCGCCACTACTCAGGGAATCACGATTGTTTTCTCTTCCTCCGCCTACTTAGATGTTTCAGTTCAGCGGGTTTGCTTCATACACCTATGTATTCAGTGTATGATACTACGGTATGACCCGTAGTGGGTTGTCCCATTCGGAGATCTCTGGATCAAAGGCCGCTTCCGCCTCCCCAAAGCTTATCGCAGGTAACCACGTCCTTCATAGCCTTCCAGCGCCAAGGCATCCCCCGTACGCTCTTTGTAACTTCACCAAAAACTTTCATAATACAGATAGCAGTTGAAGATTCTTGCGAACCTCCTTACTACCAAGATGCATCACTACAGTGTTCGGTAAGGAAAGAATCATAGTGCATCATTGTAGCATCACTCTAATATTGCTATCATCGTACTACTATTCTGATACAACACGGTTCGATCTTTACGCTTACTTTGCCTGACATCGTTGTCAGGCTACCAATATGTGCTCGATACTTGCGGTAACAACAACATCTCACGATGTCATTATTTACCATTTACTTATACTTATCGTCATTTCGCGGCTCTCCTGTGATCGTTGGGCTTTCGCTTACAAAATCTCATTCGAAATCACACCGCGTCGCTTGTCAAAGAACTTGTCCCTTTCTGCAAGGGAGCGTATAAACGCACTTGCTATCCCCGGAGTTCCGATTGTGTTCTTTTTTTCTTCAAAAAGATTAAAATACTGTTAAATCTTTCAGAGAATATTCCTATTTCACGCGATTATAGCTCATAAAAAAAACTCCCGTTTTCCAGATTGTTCTCTGGAAAACGGGAGTTTTATTTACGATTTTTTTGCGATTTTAAGCGCTAATAACTATCATAAAACAATAAACTTACAGAGTTTTTGTTCTCCATCAGAATACAGCCTCAAGAAGTATGTCCCGCTTGGTAGCTCACCACGCACAAATTTTACTTCGTGGCTTCCAACCTCATAGTTGTTTTTTAAAATGGATTTTATTGCAATTCCGTAAATATTTAACACTTCCAGTGTTACTTCGCTTCTTTTTGCGAGAGTAAACCCGATTTGTGCTGTCGTGGAGACGATATTTGGTGATAGTGTCAATGCCGAGCCAGTCACATCACTAATAGTCTTGACATCAGCGGAGCCACCATACAAAAACCAATATGTCATAAACATTGAAAATGGATACTGTCGGAAAGAAAGAGCTTTTGCCGTGAGATCATAGAACAAAAGTGAATTGTTGCTTGCCGTGGAAAACACCAATTCTTTATCATTGGGTGAAAATGTAGGGCGGTTGCCGTCAAGAATGGCACTTCCGCCGTTGATATTCTTTGTATATACCCCAAGCGCATCCAATGAGCCTTTGTCAAAATCTGCGACCAATACATCCTCAGTACCGGAAGAGAGGGCATTAAACGTTACCAATTGAGGGTTCGCATTACTATAAGAAATATTTCCAATATCAATAGTCGCATCGGCAGCAGGGATGAGATTGTAGATCAATTTTGACTGGAAGTTTACTTCATATATTGACCAGTATCCTACATTGGTCGAGCCTAGCTTATCTTGATTAAATGCATCAAAGCTGACTCGTGGTAATGTTTTATTGGGGCTCCATGATATGACGTCAGGATAATCAATGCTTGCAACTGATCCGCCGTCGGTTGATTGGGGGTCCAATTTTAATGTAGAAATTGCAGTACCATCAAAGAAATAGAGATTCGGATCGTTAGTATATGCTGAACTGATAGCAACAATAGATTCATCAGGGGAAACAGCCGCATTCCAAAGATCTCCATCATTTTGTAGTTTGAGACTTGGGAAATTATAGACTTTACCATCAGCCATATCAATAAATGCAAGGTGCTTTGTTTGATCAATAAACCAAATGTGATTCCCGGGACGAGGGGTCGTCAATATCGCACGATTGATACCCTGATTGGTATTTGAGACTCTCGCGACTGCAGCGGTGCTATTGAATGAGAATGCTTGGGTCGTAGCAACATCAACAACTCCAACTTGCCCGGCATCCGTTGTAAAGGCGATGTATTCTTTCCCACCGTCTTGGGTTGGAATTTTATCATCGGTCCCTGTACCGCCCCCATTATCAAAAATACCGACACTATCAAATGCAAAGCCTGCCTTGAGTGCTTCGTTGCTGGTGGCACCATAAATATCTTTTGCCGAGGAGACCACAGCACGGCGACAATCGAGGAATTGACTATTGCGTGTTAAGTAGTTTGTTAGGGCGCGATAATATATTTTTTGCGTTTTATCACGACCCAATCCTACAATCAAAATAGCTGCCGCACGATTGGGAATGCCACTATTAACATGGACCCCACCATTATCTTGGTCATTGTTGAGATTATTAAATTCGTTCATATGCTTTGGCTGATGCGCAAGCCCGGTAGGATTATTCGGGAAGAGCATATCGCGCAAACAACTTTTTCCGTTCTTTACAACTTGCTCACCTAATAATAAATTTGAAGGGTCAATCATCACCCCAAATACATCAGACATCGATTCGTTCAACGCACCGGCTTGTGCTTGATAGACAAGATTAGCCGTATTTTCGGTCACACCATGTGTCATTTCATGTCCTGCTACATCAAGTCCACCCGGAAGGGCTTTAAAATCATTGAGACCATCACCATAGATCATTACTTTTCCACCACCATTCCAGAATGCATTGTCCATCCCCTGCCCATTCGATGTTACATGAATGATTGAGTTGATTACACCATTCTTATCATCAATCGCCTTGCGTTGGAATGTCGTGCTGTAATAATTATACGCAACACTTGTATTGAAGTGTGCCGATACTGCTGTCGGATCAGTCCAAGTATTATTAGTTGAAGTATTATGAAAAATTGATGAGCCTTGAGCATAATCATGGCTTGCAAGATTTAAAGTTTAAGCACCGCCGGATGGTTGATCAGGGAGTTGCGATGCACCCGCATTGTAGCTACCAAGATCCCAGATCAGATAATATTTGCCATCGGTATGCTGATAGGTTCTAAATTGTCTCGTGACTCCATTGAGATCAATACCAGAAGCATTATTGAAACCTGCTTGTGGCATTGCTGTGGGCTCTGATCCGCCAATTTCAAATTGTACCGTAGGAAAGTTCTCAATTGCTTTGTGTGGTACCAAACTGCAAAAATGTTCTATACGATCAATCAATTCACCTGTTTGTGCATCAACAATATAAAAATATGACTCTAATAAATTTGCATTCACTGAAACTTCGTAGGCAAGGCGTGGCTGTTTTCCTTCAACTGGATACAAAACTAATTTTGCGCTTGGTGAGGGATTTTTACCAATATTACCTTGCACCGGTGCATATTGTTTTTTCACGAGAAGATCATGAATCGCCAATGTCTGTGCTGCTTCCGAGCTGATAGTAGCTGTGAGATCAATATTTTTTGGTGTAGGTTCATACGTCCCATTGATAATATTTACTTCGCCTGATTTATCAAAATGTACGTAAAGATCACGATTCCATACCGGAATATTTTGATAATACTGAGCATAGCGAAGATGTTCTTTGCCAAGTTCATCATGGTCATCACTCATTAAACGAAGTTCCACTGAGGGGTCTTCAAGATGTAGTGTTTTTTTGAGACTGATGAGAATAGATACCGCATCGTTCGGCTTGATCGATTGGGTTGAATTAGCGGTGTTTGAATGCAAAGACCACATCCAATTCACAGTCCCATTAGTTGCTCGGGCAACTTTCCAGACACTTGTCGCTACACCGGAATACGGTTCGGAGGAAATAATATCGGTTCGACTATTGGTCGGGGCAAATTCTTGTCGGTCGGCTTTGCCTACCGGCGTTGCGGATTTTATCAGCGATGTTGATCCGCGATGTTGCTCAACATACTCTTTAAGTGAAGGGATAACCGGGATCTTCGAAGCATCCAGCCCTTTCAATGGTTTGATACCATTTTTTTGTTGCGAGAATGAAATGTTTGTAACAAGCAATAAGAAAATTGCTACCGGGAACACAAGGTGTCGTTTAGTCATAAATCCTCCAAAAATAATGGATTAAAAAAATTATTTTACCGATCGTTTCAGTCGTTCAACAAAATTGTACAAGAGTTTGTAAAACACTTTTATCTCAGGTTGTACTTTGGGGTCTGTATCACCCCAAGAAAGAGCACGGCGTTGTTTTTCATCGCTTATCTCAATGGTATAATTCATATTTCCATGTGAAAGTGTGGTAACCGATTGAAAATCAATCTCCCGTAAGTATTGGAAGAAAAACGATACTGAGTCAGGAGTAATTTTTCGTTGCCACAAAATAGAATCAGGTGCATCAACACTTTTTTTCTGCCAGGAAATAATTAGACCATTTGAAGAGATACTATTTCCCGAATAATACCCACTAAATCCGCCACCACCCCCGCAGCGGATAGTGCTTTGCGGTGCTTGTGGGTCTGCACCTTTATAAGAAGACTGCTTTGAGGAAGAACACCCTTCGAAGCATACGAATATAAGGAGTATGTAGCCAGTGTATAAAAATTGTCGTACTAACATAAATTGTGGTAAGAATCTTATAAAACAAAGATAAGACAATATCTTTGTTTTACTTTTTTTTTGCTTATTTATAAGATTTGTTTGTGAATATTTCCTAATCAAACTAAAATTGGCTTACCCCAGAAACCAACGTTTAAATGCTCTTGTATTACATCGTGACCCCAAAATTGTTCAGATGACAGAATTGAGTGTTTAAAGGATCCCCAGTCCTTGCCTTCGTCACGGGAGGTACTCTTCGATTCATAGTGGTCATAGCTGAACAATAGTCAAACTTACTATTAACTCTCAACAATAAAACAAATAAACATTATGTACACCAACTTTAAAAAATATTTCCTTGCTGCTTTTATGGTCGTAGTTGCATTAAGCACTGCTTCTTATTCCCAAACCGGTTCTGCAAGTGGTGAATTCTCACTTCAAGGTAGACTCACTACAAATTCCGGAACAGCCATTGCCGATGGAACACATATGCTGACCGCATCTGTATATTCAAAAGCATCCGGTCAAGTAGTATTTACCGAAACCGATAATATTACAACTACTGACGGAATTTTCTCAGTAAATATTGGAGCAAATGGCAATGGTGGTTCAAAATTGAACGTGAATGCCACTGCCGATTACGAACTCGGCATTTCTGTTGATGGGCAGTCAGAGCTCTCCCCAAAAATCACACTCGGAAGTAGCTTGCGTTCGCTTACTGCAGACCTTGCAGCAAATGCAAACACAGTCGGAGGTTTTCGTGTCTCCGGCGACAGCGCACTTCCTAATACCCTTGCTGTACTGAATGCTAATGGAAAACTTCGCACTTCACTGTTAGATAGTGGTGTAGTTACCAGTATCAATGGTGTCAAGGGTGCGTTGAATTTCCAAGGTGGCGGTGATTTGAGTGTGAATACAGTTGGTAACACTGTTAGCTTGATGTTCAATGGCACTGGTGGAGGGGCATTAAATTTTCCATTCACTCGCTCATTAACTCTTCCTACTGGTTCAGCATTTTCTATTACTAATACCCTCGCAGGTTCCGCTGCAAGTTTTGCAAACACCGGGGTTGGTAATGCAATAGACGTTCAGTCTACCACAGGCTCTGCGATTAATGCTACCTCAAACGGCTCAATACTTGGTACTGCAACTATTAATGCTACCAACAATGCCGGAGTTGCAATCAGTGCTGTCGCAAATACTGCTACAAATGCTGCACTTACACTCCAGAATATGTCAAGCAATGCATCTGCAAAACTATTAAAAGCTGAAAATTCCGTTGGAACAACTGTATTAGATGTCACTGCAAATGGAAAAACGACTATCTCTTCTACTGTTGGTGATGCGCTTGACGTCAGCACCACATCAGCCGGCGAGGCAGCCCTGAAAGTAACAGGCGGTTTACGTTTTATCGGCGCTGCAGGACAAGGGACGATCGCTTTGGGACAAACACAATCAACGATCGTAAATGCCTTAGTAAAAGCTAATTCGATTGTCTTGGTAACAGTCAATGGTGGTGGTGCTTCGGCTGTACCGCTTCAAGTTGCTTCTCAGGCAAACGGATCGTTTGTAGTTTCTGTCTTCAATGGCTTGGGTGCCGTAACCGGTGCTGTCTCTTTTTCTTATCTTATTATCAATCAGTAAAAGTATTAAACATAAGGAAAATTCAAATGAAAAAAAATTTAGTACTTATCTGTTCTGTGATAATGATCCTTTCAGTGCTTGGTCAGGAAGCGTCGGCTCAGATGCGACTACAGAAGGCAGTTATCAGCGATGCCGGTGGCAAAGCCTCTAATACTTCGATGAAGTTAGATTATACTGTCGGGCAGACTGCAACAGGGAGAGCGTCGAATGGCACAACTACAGGACAATTCGGATTCTGGAATGCTAAGCCGCTTGCCTCATCAGTACGAAATGAGAATAGCGCAGGAGCAATTCATTCGATGACAATTTCACCGAATCCTTCTGTAGCAGATATCAATATTGAAGTAAATCTCACATCACCCGGAAATCTGGACTTGTTGTTATATGACGCAACAGGTAGATTTATTACTACGATCTATAGTGGTAAAGGTAATAGTGGGGTTTCTTCCATTCGTTTTGATGGAAAAGACCTTTCAAGCGGAGCATATTTCGTTACTGCTCGCGTGCCGGGTGCCATAGTTCAATCCAAGCTTACTATCTCACGTTAATCAAGCGTTGGTAGTATTAATAAAAAGGGCGGTTTTTAACCGCCCTTTTTTTATGTTTATATTTTCAATTTAATAGTCAAAATCATAGAGGTGTGGAAAAGTGGAAAAAAGTGGAATTATACTATAGTATTTGGGTTCTCTTAGTTTATTCAGCCGTTTTACCAAAGAATTTGCAGCCAAAGTGAATGAGTTCTCATTTTTCTAGCCGTTACACTTTCTTTGGTAAAACGTAGCAGACGAGTGTTCATCTATTTTACCCAAATTTCAATGAAGAAACTACAACAATATCTTATTATCCTACCACTTCTGCTGATCATTTCATTCTGTAGTTTACAATCTATTTTCGCGCAGACAGGCGCGATGGCTCAGCCGGTTCAAGATGTAAGATGGCCACATCGCCTGACTCTAGGGCTTGGCGCAGGTATCAATCTTAACTTTGCAGCGGGCACTTATACCGACGATGTCGGAAGTTCATACAAAAGTGGTTTCGGTGCGGCGCCGACATTTTTTGGAATGCTCGAAATCCCCCTTGCGGAGAAATGGATGCTTGTCCCAAGAATACATTATAGTGATTACAGTGGCTCCTTTAGTGATGGTGTCGCAACAGGTTCTGTACCAGTAGAAAAGAATTTTGCTTATAACCTTCAAACTGTTGGTATTGATGTCTTGGCGAAATATGTAATTGGTAATTTTCATATTCTTGCTGGTCCATCGATTGCCACGATTATTAAAAAGTCTTACGCACATGGTACCTCGAGTGCGGCAAGTTCATCGAGCCAAGACCTCCCAGGTGCGGGCAGTGTCTATGCGGCTATTGGGGCAGGCATTGGTTATGACATCCCTGTCAATGATCGTCATACGGTTTGGCTTTCACCGGAAGCATTTTATAGTTTTCCCTTTACCAATCTTGGCGGATCGAGCAATGGCGACTTGAAAATTTCGACACTTCGCATTGCACTTTCAGTAAAGTTCGATATTGGTTCTGACCCAAAACCAAACGAACTCCCGCCTCCATCGCCATCAATGTCTATTACCGCTCGCGGCGTGCTTCCGAACGGCGACCCGACTCAAGACCCGATCGTTGCACAACAGGTCAACAGAACGCGCTCGTCGATGACATTCTTGCCATATGTATTTTTTGATTACAACAGTGCAGAAATTCCTGCGCGTTACAATCGCGATGGTGCGACAGGGTTTAATACCGATATGCTTGCCGGCAAAACTGATATTGATGCCAACCACTCCGGGCTTGACATTCTCGGTTATCGTTTGCGTCAGTATCCTGATGCAACCGTTACCCTCACGGGCACTAACTCGAATAGCGGCAAGGAGCGCAATAATATCGAGCTTTCACGTTTACGCGCAATGGCAATTCGTGATTATCTCGTCAAGACTTGGAACATTGATGCAAAACGTATCATCGTCGATCAGCGCAATCTGCCTGAACTTCCAACTAATCCTGTTACTAACGCAGGGATGATTGAAAATCGTCGAGTTGAAATTGCATCAAGCGATCCGCGAGTCACCGAACCGGTGAAGATCGAAACCAAACAAGCACAGACAGTCGGCGAAACACTTGTTCGTTTCGAGACCAATTTGAATGTGGATCCGCGAATCAACATCACCAGTTGGGAGTTACTAATCGACCAGAACGGTAGCCCATTGAACATAGGTGATAGCGGTCGTGGCACTCCGCAAAAAATATTGACTCTCAAAGTTCCAAATGCCGAGAGCTTGTTGAATCAGCCAATTCATTATCAAATGAATATCTATGATGCTAACGGGACAAAATATTCTGCTGATGGTATGACACGTATTGTAAATAAAGCGGTCGAAAGTGCCAATCTTGAAAAGTATGCAATGCTTTCTTTCGATTTTGATCGTGCAGAAATCAATCCCCGCGCATTACAGATGGTCAATCTCATCGGAGAAAGTATTTCGAAAGATGCGACCGGAGTCAACGTGACGGGATTTTGTGATAATACCGGTGCCGATGATTATAATCAAGCACTCTCAGAAGCTCGTGCCGATGCGGCGATCAAGAATCTTCGAAAAGTTACGAACTTGCCGGTAAATATCAATACCAAAGGACAGGGCAAGCGCGATCCGAAGTTTACGAATGATCTTCCTGAAGGTCGGATGCTCAATCGTCGCGTAGAAGTTGATATCCAGAAGTCCAGCCGATAACTGAGGCTTCGTTTCATTGGTGAAGAGGTCGGGTCAAGTATGGTGACCCGACTTTTTCATTTTAAACTATTTGAAAATAGTGAAGGATACCATTCTTCATAAGTCGCGATTTACAGGTTTGAGATGTTCGTAAATCAATCTATTTCACGCTCCTTTGTATTTTAGGTTGCATATTTGTAAATAATGAAAAGACTTTTTTTTA
>JANYDV010000259.1 GCA_025363505.1 Bacteroidota bacterium | reverse complement strand
CTCAGCGAAATCGCAACACCACAAAGGACAAAGAGCGTACCAACTACTTCATAAACATCAAGCTGTTCGCCAAGTATCATCCACCCAAGCAATACCGCGATCGCCGGTGTGATAATCGAAACGTAGCTCATCGTTACAGCGGTGGTGGTTTTAATAAGCTTGAAGTAAATCCCAAATGTAATGATCGTCCCGAAGATCGCGAGATAAAACGTTGGCACAAGTTGACCCGCTGAAAGCTGAATACCCAAAACATTTTCACTGCAAAGAGCCATCAGCCCGAGCGTCAGTGCCCCCACTGAGGTAGTGATAGCATTGAGTGTGACTGCAGGAATTTCCTGAGTAGATTTTTTGGTAATTACCGCACTCAATCCACTGACAATAGGCGCAAAAAGTAATACCGGCAATGCCCACGCGGTTTCACTCTTGATCAATGCAAACTGTGGCAAGAAAATAATGACAATGCCCACAATACCAAGAACGATACCATAGATCTTTGTTCGAGATAAACGCTCTGTTGGCAAACCATAATGTGCTATGACCGCTGTCCAGAGAGGCATAGTCCCGAAGACAACCGATGCGAGCCCAGATGGCACGTAGCTCGAAGTAAAATAGACGATGCCAAACGATAATCCATTGCTGAGTAAGCCAACAATAATCGCTGATTTCCATCGAGAGCCTGACGGTGGTAACGGAATCTTTCGCCAAAGAATATAGACCCACAAGAGAAATGCTGCAATGACGAACCTGAGACTTGCCGCAGAAAAAGGTGGCAACGCCGCTGCATTGCCCAGATGAATCACAAGCCACGTCGAACCCCAGATCAAGCAAATGATCGCATAGAGGGCAAAAAACTTGATCGATGATATCTTTTGCATTCAATAATTCTTTACTCGTGTTCTCTTATTTGATTTGAACGAACAAATATACAATCCATCGGTAATGTTCGTTCTTCATACATTTATATAAAATCTGCTTAAATTTGTAATATCATTTTTTACGACTATGGCTATCGGCGAAATTCACACCCTTGCAAACTATTTCACTATAGCATTAATCATGCTTGGCATCATCTTCGAGATGATCGGAAGAAGGAAACAAAACGAAAGCGCCATGAACTATGGCTGGAATAGTGTCCGTCTCGGTTTTCTGTTTGCGTTGGTTTCTCTCTTAACAGGCTTTGCCGCAGAAACCTCAACGACTGCTGCTCCGGAAGCCGCGACACTTGCAATGTTTCACAAAACAATCTCGATCCTTTGGACGATTTTATTGCTCGTGCTTCTGATCTTTAGAATGTCATTCGCAAAAAAACTTTCTTCGAATGAAAACGGCGCCGGATTGCGTGGTGCTTACCTGACGCTCCAATCCATTTCATTAATCTTAACATTCGTAACACTCCTCCTTGGCACTCGTTTAGTTCGTACCTATGGCGTTGGCGTTGCACCGGTAGAAAAAATGAATCACCTTCCGACAACACCGCCTCCGGCAAATTCACCCTCGATCAAAGTCGACACTTCGGAGTTCCGTCAGTAATAGTTGATGGACAAGCGTACCCGAAGCATTCTCGATAGCACACTGGTCGTGCTTGGTCTTGCGATGCTCGTCACGATCATCACACGCTACCAAATGCCGTTCCGCCTCGATGACGTGCTGTATATGCAATGGGCACAGCATCATTCGATCTGGGATGCTTTTCATATCCAACGCGGCGAGATATTTATGAGCGTCCGTCCGGTAATTTCAATAACGTTTTGGTTGCTGACTCACTATGCCGGAATAGACCACTATTGGGTTTGGCATTTTGTGCTCGCCGGTTCATTCTTGACAGCAATTGGGTTTACAGGACTCACCGCACGATATATCAGTCAACAAACTTCTGCACTCTATATTTCTTCAATTTGGTATTGGCTTGCATTCCTACCGATTCTGAATATTCTCTTTTGGTATGCTGATATTACGTTTGCACTGGAAATGATGTTTTGCTCGATTGCTTGGTACTTTGGGTTACGAGCACTATTCGAACACCGAACAAGATTTTGGGTCATTGCAAATATCATCGGCATACTCGCCGCCATGACCAAAGAACCATCGCTCCTGTTGATACATGGCGTTTTTATTGGGACGATCATCCTCAAACGCAAAGAGTTTTTTTCTCACTTGAAACTGCTCCCCTCAAAAACGAAAGCGCTTTGGATTGGATGCTACATCTTTTTTCTTGTAGTCTCTCTCCAATTATTTTTGGTTTCACAAGCCAAACAAAATCGTTTTTTCCATTTTACATCTATCTCTTCACAGCAGCTACAATTTTTTATTACTGACAGGATTCGATATTACAGCGAAGTATTAACGAGTATTCCACTGATACTGTATCTTGGTATTTCTGCGGTGGGGCTTATGCTCTCATCGTTAAGTAGGCGAAGTGTCAAAACGATCGTCATTCCTTTTCTCATTCTCACAGCTACTATATGGGTGATTTATAAACCCTTACTCATTATTGTATTCTTATTAATATTTATTTTTATCCCTCTGATCGGAAATAATCGTAACACACGACTGTCAATACTTTCTTTGTTCGGAGTGATTGCCTCGATAAATGCTTTGGTACTATTGATCACGGTGATGCTTGTGAAAACCCAGCTTGCCGAGCTTTCTTTTTTATTATCAATTCTTGGCGCAAGCGGAGCGAGCATTGTTCTTGCGCGGGTTTCAGATTATATGTCTCAAACTCAATCATCTCTCATACGATATAGTATTATCACTGCCGGTGTGATTGCTGTTTGCGCTGTGATGTTTATTTCTTTCCCAAAACTCCAGGCAAAAGAGCAACTCCTTCGTGATGTAAGAAGTACAAGACGTAATGCCAACACTGCAATACAAACGATGTCGCACATACTCCCACTCGGGGCAAACATTGTCGTTACTGCGCCGAGTCTTTATGGCATTGGCAGTGCCGATGATCTTACCTCAAAAGAAGATGAGTACAAACTCTATGCTCAGTACACATTCCTTCAAGGATTTATTTTTTCTTATCTCGATGTGCTCGGAAGAAATGATATCCGTCTTGGGTATCTCGAAGACAGTGTAGTGCTTTCACGAGTGCTTGATTCGTGTCGTAGCGTGGGTGGTCATTACTTGTTTTTACAAACCGCTTTGGATGTCGATCGTTTCCATGGTTCGATAAATCACAGGACTGCGCTTGGCAAAAGAGATAGTCTTCTCGTAAGATTCTCCCAAGATAACCACTCCGCAATTGCTTCGGAATTGTGGTTACTGCGACACGAGTAATAGCGAGTAAAAGTTAGAACGACTGCCCCAACGCAAACGAAAAGCGAAAGACATCGCCAAATTCTTTCCAGTGCAAATTTCTCTTAAACAACCATACCCCACTTGCTCCATCGGTCGGTATAGCCACAACATTATCGCCTTTAAGTGCTGGGTAAGGATCGTACAATTTGAATCCGAAATCAAATCGTAAAGCACCAAAAAGAGTATTGTAATGAATGCCAAATCCTAAAGCAGCAGCAGTAGTTTTTAAGGTCGGTGCGACCGTTCTGTCCCACACATTCCCGACATCAAGAAACAGCGCGAGACGGATATCACTCAAGAACTGTTGCATCGAACCAATTGCCAGTGCATATTGAAATGGTGCATAGCGCCATTCGATGTTACCTTCGATAGATTTATAGCCGCCAAGTTTGGGGCGGTTGAGTGCGGTATCATTTGAAACTAATAAATTTTGCGCGGGCCATGCGCGAAGCGAGTTCGTCCCGCCGCCGGTAAATCGTCGCTCGATCGAAATATCCCGGAGTGAATCCCCCGGGTCAGTCAGTGAGATCAGCCCGCCATATATCCTGAAGGCAAAAACACTGGTGCCTCTCTCACTGGGATCAAGGTACGTTTTGAATTGCAATGTATTTTTCCAATACGAAGCACTCGGTAGTTTTGTCAAAAATATTTTTGCAATGAACGGCATCGTTACTTGTGGCGAATACGACACAACCGAACCCGTACTCGGATTCAAATAGTTATTTGTCCAATCCCAAAGTAATGTCATACTTCCGAGCACATTGAACTGAGGATTTTTTGAAAGAAGATCGTTGATATGTTTGGTCGTGTCGTAATATATTCTTTCAACATATTCGAGCGTTCCTTCAGGAGAAAGCGAAAGGCGATGGGTAACACTTTTCGAAAGTTTTATATACGAGCCGGCTTTCGCGTCTATAATTTTTTCGAGATAGGCACTTGGTATCGTCGGGTCAATTTTTGAATAGCTGTAATTGGTCGATAAGATAAGCGGAATATTTCTCAGCCCGACATACGGAAATGTTAGTTGCCCACCGAAACTATAGCGTTTCTGGGTGGATGGAAAAAATTGATATGACCCTTGTGTTGTAAAATTTTCACCCCCATCGAACAAATTACGATTGCTATAGGATAAACTTGTTCCGAAATTGAGACCTGACGAAGAATTTCCTACACCCACAAATATTCCCGGCGTAATATCTGAAGTCGATCGCATTCTTAAAAAAATCGTAACCGGCAGTTCTGTGCCATCTTTGATCGCATCGATATTACCTTTATAAGCAGAGGTATCAAGTTCAACCCTCCATAACTCAAAAACGCCCAACTGTGCAAGTTCGCGTTCTGAGTTTTGAATATCAGAAACCCGAAACCATTGCCCGGAATCGAGACTGATCTGGCGCACTACTACCGGACGGCGAACAAAGCCACGAGACAAATAAGATGTATCGTAAAATATATGCAGAGGACCATTTTTTATTCTTGGTCCTGTTTTGAAAGCCGCATTGATTCTTACTTGCTTTCGTACCGTGTCCATTTTAACGATCGGCTCATGATCAGTTCTAAAAAATGGGTATCCATTTTCTTCGAGAATATGTCGAAAACGGGTAATCTCTTCGGCAAATTGTTGCCGAGTGTAGCGACTACCACGCTTGATACTGATATTATTGGTTACCTCGTCAAGAAGGTCATGCGGGAGTGATTCAATCCCTTCGAAGGTAAAAAAATCGACAGTGTAGGGTGCTCCTTCTACTACAGAAAAAACAATCGTATCAGAAATCATTGGATACGGCTTACGGGAGCTTGCCGGAAGCAACCGATTTTCATCATAAGCTTTCTGCCAACGCTCCACACTTTCCGGAGATTCTCTGATCGAATAATTTATTTTTGCTTGGAGATAGCCATGATCTCGGTAATAGGAAAATATTACCAAGGTATCATGACCCTGCACACCTTCATCAACTATTTGTGCGGGAATGCCCCAACCGGAATAGATAGAATATAAGAATTTTTCCAGCCCACCCGAAGGACGTGTTGCAATAATACTGAGCAGTTCGGCTGAGGAAAAATTCTTATTGCCTTCGACTCGGACATCAACAATCTCGCGCTTGCGAAGGCGATTCTGATCTATCTGCTGCGCCGAGATAGTACTACTGTGCAACAAAAAGGCAATGACAGCAATAATGATTGCCGAGTAAAAAGTGCTGGTAGTATTGAGCAAAAAAGAGAACACGAACAAGCCACTCGCAGACGAGTGTTCTGAGGAGCCCCAAAAGAGTCGCCTCGTTTGTGGTGAGGTCAATACTCGTTCAGTTCGTCGTCGTAATAAAATTCGTCGGACTCCGACGAGTAGTCTGGCCATACTTCTTCAATCGACTCGAATACTTCGTCATTATCCTCAATTTCTTGAAGGTTTTTAACGACCGCCGGTGGTGCACCGATGCGTTCGCAATAATCAACCAGTTCATCACGGGTTGCCGGCCATGGGGCGTCTTCTAAAAACTGAGCTAGTTCAGGTGTCCAAAGCATAATAAATGATAATCTCTAATACAATTAACTCACGCCGTTCTTTAGGCAAATTACAAAGATTTGGTTCCGTCGGTTGCCATCTCTTACGTTTTTATTTTTAAGAAACGACGTTTTCCGACCTTTAATATAACGCCATCGGCAGTAGCGACAAGCGTGTGTTTGACATCGCGAATGCGCTCTCCGTCAAGCGACACACCACCACCTTCGATTAAACGTCTGGCTTCGGTTTTGCTCGATGCCATATTCGCCTCGGCTATCAGATCGACAAGTATTCGTTGCTCACCAATCGGTAATATTAACTCTTCGATATGATCCGGTATTTCTTTACGAACAAAGAGTTGTTCAAAATGTTCGAGTGCTGCGATAGCAGCTTGGTCGTCATAAAATCGTTTGATGATCTCCTGAGCAAGTCGTACTTTTAGATTTCTCGGATTAACCGTCTTATCCTCAAGTTGTTGTTTGATCTCCGAAAGATCACTCACCGAAGTCACCAAAAGAAAATATCGATACATTAGTTCATCAGGTATCGACATAATCTTTCCGAACATCTCATCAGCACTATCACTAAAATTTACCGAGTTACCATACGATTTACTCATCTTGCGAACGCCGTCAGTACCTTCAAGCAACGGCATCGTCAGGATACACTGAGGCTCAAGTGCATAATGTCGTTGTAATTCGCGACCAACCAGCAAATTAAATTTTTGATCGGTGCCACCGAGCTCGATGTCCGATTTGATTGCCACAGAATCCATCCCTTGTGCAAGTGGATATAGAAATTCATGAAGGGAAATCGGCTGCTCTTCATTAAAGCGTGTATGAAAATCATCACGTTCAAGCATTTGGCTCACTGTATAGGTCCCGGCAAGTTTGATCACCTCGGCAAATGACATTTTACCAAGCCAATCATTATTATAGTGAATAACAAGACGATCAGTGGAGAGAATTTTTGTTACCTGAGCGACGTAGGTCTCGGCGTTCTTCTTCGTCTGCTCGACACTGAGCATCGGGCGTGTCTTTTGCTTGCCCGATGGATCGCCGATCATCGCCGTAAAATCACCAACAATCAAATGCGCCTCATGCCCAAGATCTTGAAACGTTCTGAGCTTGGCAAGCGGCACTCCATGACCGATATGCAGATCAGGACTGGAAGGATCGGCTCCCAGTTTTGCAATGATCGGTTTATTCTCTTTCGTAGCGCGTTCGAGTTTTTTGACAAGCTCGCCCTCGGCAATCAGATCAACAACTCCGCGCTTGATCTCATCAATTTGTTCATTGATTGATGGGAAACGACTATTCAGCATATAATTATTCTCGGTCTAATTCTCGTTTGACGTCTCTCGCCTTGATGGTCTCTCGTTTATCATACGCTTTTTTACCCTTTGCAATTCCAAGTCTGACTTTTACTTTATTGCCTTTAAAGTAGATCGAGACCGGCACAATAGTAATACCTTTTGTATGAAGCTTAACACCAAGTTTAGTAAGCTCTTTTCGGTGCAATAAGAGCTTGCGACGACGAATCGGGTCGTGATTATAGAGATTTCCTTCTTTATAAGTTGAGATATGAATGTTATCAAGCCATAACTCATCTTCATAGAGCTTCGCATACCCTCCCGAAAGTTGCACCTTGCCTGCTCGGAGTGATTTTACTTCTGTGCCTTGAAGCACGATACCGGCTTCGAGTTCGTCCACGATAAAATAGTCGTGACGAGCCGAACGATTTTCGGCAATGCGCCGGATCGTCTCATCTTTCGTCTTTGCGATATATCCTGTAGCTTTTGTCACAATATGGGTTGCAACCCAAGAAACACACATATAAAAAGAAAGCTCCGGTATATTCTACCGGAGCTTTGAAAATTTCTCAAACCAATTGCTTAGTTTGCGTCCTGATCTCCGTCAGTATCGGCAGTAGAAGCAAGTTGCAACGCTGCTTTAATTTCGCGCTGAGCAGTTGCTTCATTGGTAAAGAGGCGTTTCGCGAACAGGAAACGTTTTGACCAATAACTACTCTGCATCGAAGAAACAGTCACACCACGCGAGCAACTGGCATTGGCAAAGAGACCTTCGCCAACATAAATACCAACGTGTGAAATGTGTGCATGGTTTGCCGTATGAAAGAACACCAAATCACCGAAGTGAAGCTGTTCTTTTGAAATGCGACTTCCAAGAACCGATTGCTCACTTGCCGTACGAGGAATTTCGACATTGAATGAGCGACGGAACACTTCACGTGTAAAAGCCGAGCAATCAATTCCGGTGCGAGTCAAGCCACCAAAATGGTAACGAGTCCCGACCCAATCAATAATCTGCTGCATCACATCTGAACGTGAAGCCGAAACCGAAGGGTCGGCTTGATCGAACAATGTAAAGTCCGTTTGACGGTCTTTGGCAATTTGAGGATCCATATCCTCGGCGTCTCGCGCTTTTAGGAATTGATCCATCGAAACCTGAATATCATCCTCTTCGCGCTCTTCTTTAGCGGCTTGAGCGATGTCGGCAGGTTCGATTGTACCATTTTCAGCAACGATAGGATTAATGGTTGCCTCGGTGGTTTCCTCAAGAGCAACACTCTTGATTTTTCCGATGATTTCAGCTTTTTCAGCTAACGTTAAGGGCTTTGAGGCTGTACGGTGTTTCTTTGCAGAGAACTTCGAATGGCGTTTGCGACTGTGCAAGGCGCTATGCGAGGTCTTCCGAACCGCTTTGCCTGAATGCCGTTTGTGAGCTTCGCCTGAGTTTGGAGTGAAGGCACTTAGGACGAACCCAAGAGCTAACATCACAACCAACACCAAGCTGTCACGTAAATAGCGTTTCAGCATAGTTAGTTAAGTTGTTAAGAATGAACAATATATAAGCAATAACATGCAATGGTCTCCTGAAGAAAGATCGCATGCACAAGTGCATACATCTGCCTACTGCAGAACACGGCTCTGCAAATATACGTAAATTTACAACAAAAGTTTATAAATCTATAAGTTTTTCTAAAACTTATACTGCATTCGAATGGTCAGTCGGTCATCATTACCATCGCTTAAGAGAGGGATATTGAATGAATCGTAAGAATCAATCCGGGTATATTGCTCGGTGATCGGGTGGTCGTAATTAAACATAAGAGTTGTAGTCGAGGAGAGAAAAAAATTAAAGACGATCACAAATAATACATATTTATACAACGATGGGGATTTATGAATGCGCATACAAAAGTATTCCGGGACAGTGACTGTAGGTATTTTTGAGACGACCAAAGAGCCGTTTACAAATAGAAGACATTTTTCATTAGCCTCCAATACATTTTTTGCCATTTTAAAA
>JANYDV010000221.1 GCA_025363505.1 Bacteroidota bacterium | reverse complement strand
ATGCGAAGCTCGATCTGAGAATAGTCGGCAGAGAAAATGAGTCCATTTTCAAAGCGAGAAACGAAAGCCTTTCGAAGCCCGCGACCCATTTCCGTTCGAATAGGGATGTTTTGTAAATTAGGATCATTCGACGAGAGTCTTCCCGTTGCTGCTACTGCTTGATTGTAAGTTGTATGAATAAAACCTGTCTCAGGATTTACTAACACCGGAAGAGCGTCTACGTAAGTATTTCGTAACTTTTGATATTGCCGATAGTTCAAAATATCTTCGGCGATAGGCGAATGTACTTTTAATTGTTCAAGTACTGATGCATCAGTAGAATATCCCGTCTTTGTTTTTTTGACCGGGGGCAGACCCATTTTGTTAAATAAAATATCGCCCAATTGTTTTGGAGAGTCGATATTAAATTTCTCTCCGGCTAAGTCAAAAATCTTAATACAGGTCAACTCAGCCTCACGCTCCATTTCTTTGCTCACTTCGGCTAGCAGTGCTGTGTCAATCTTAACCCCATTTGATTCAACTGCGGTGAGCACTTCGATCAGTGGAAATTCGATCCAATTACTAACCTTTACAAGTTCTTCGCGTTCAAGTGCGCCGGCAATCTTTTTCTTCAATTGCAAGGTAATATCAGCGTCTTCGGCACCATATTCTGCAAGCTCTTCGGTATTGAGAGCTGACATTACTTCAAAAGCATCACCTTTTTTAAATTTCCCGGCAATATCGGAAAGTGAAACCGGCTGATAATGGAGATATTTTACTGCGAGCGTATCCATTGATTGCAACCCTTCGTCTTGTAGTAAACTTGCAGCGATCATTGTATCAAAGGTGATTGGATGAAGATGGATTCCGTATCGCCGCAAAATAATAGCATCGTATTTGATGTTCTGTCCAACTTTATTAATCCGTTCACTTTCGAGTATAGACTTGAGCAGATCAAAAACTTGTTTTATGTCCAAGCCGGTCGTCAATGCATTGTTTCCTTCAGTCTTTTGTTGATTGGTCTCGGTAAATAGGTTATCGTTCGAAACGATGGCGTTGGTTAGTTTAAGTGGGATATAATATGCTTCGGTTGGGGTAGTCGAAAATGAAATACCGATTGGTATTGCACGCATTGCAACGGATGAAGTCGTTTCGAGATCAACACAAAATTCTTTCGCCAATTTCAGCTTTGCAACCAGAGCTTTCACACCTTGTAAGTCAGTAATCGTTTGGTAGTTATGCTGTTCCGTTTTAATGGTCTTGAGTTCGCCTTGTGGTTCTTGGTCTGTTACTATATTGCTCAAGCCTGTCTCCGCGGATAGCTCTGACGATGTATCTGCGATTGAAGGAAAATCACCTAAAAGCATTTTCTCTTCAGCATGTAGTTTTGCGAGCAAGGACTTAAAGCCCAAATTTTTCAACATCGCCTCGACTTTGCGAAAGTCGGGTAGTTTAGTATATTGGAGATCCTTCATTGAAACTGACAATGCTACATTTATATCAATCGTCGCAAGTGTCTGTGAAAGATATGCTTTTTCTTTATCGTTTGTCAGTTTTTCTTTGAGTGCTTTTTTTGTGATTTCCTCAAGGTGTTCATATATACCATCGAGCGTTTGATATTGCTGAAGCAAAGGAACAGCCGTTTTTTCTCCCACACCTTTTACTCCGGGTATATTATCACTTGCATCACCGATCAGGGCGAGATAGTCAATAAATTGATTCGGCTGTAAACCATATTTTAATACGACAGCACTTTCATCTAACATATCAAGACTGGAAGAGTCCTTTGGACGTAAAATTTTGATATTGGATGTAACAAGTTGGCAAAAATCTTTGTCGGGGGTGATGATTAGGGTTTCGATATTGTTCTGAGATGCCTGTGTTGCGAGTGTACCGATGAGATCGTCAGCTTCGAAGCCATCGAGCATTACCATCGGAATATTATATGCTTGTGTGAGGTCGCGAATCCACGCGATCTGCGGACGCATATCCTCCGGCATTGCCTCGCGCTGAGCTTTATATGCAGGGTAGAGCTTATGTCGAAATGTCGGGGCAGCTGTGTCGAAGCACACGGCAGCATAATCCGGTTTATGTGTTTCGAGGAGTTGAAGCAAGGCATTGGTAAAGCCAAAGACAGCACTGGTGTTGTCGCCGTTGGCATTGGTCAGCGGACGCGAAATAAATGCGAAATAGGCACGGTAGGCAAGAGCCATACCATCAAAAAGTACTAATAACGGAGCGTTGCGTTCTGGCATTTTTCCCTAAAAAAGTAAAGTAGTTAAACAAAGATAACGAAAATGTATCACGTCTATTGTGATTTTGATGCCACAATAACTGTCGGAGATGTTTGGGACGATCTGTTCCGGCATTTTGGCAAACCGAGCGCATTTACTGTTTGGCAGAAACTAGATACTCGCGAATATACAGCCGCTCAGTGTGTAGCCGAAGCCTGCTCAACGGTTACCAATGCTGACCCTGCTGCGGTAAAAGAACTATTTCTATCACAAGAAATCAGAGCAGGATTTCAAGAGTTTGTGACGTTTTGTGCTTCTGAAGAGATTAAAATTACAATAGTAAGCGACGGATTTTCTGCATATATTCGACCAATCTTGGAACAGAATAACTTTGTAATTCCATTTTATGCCAATGATATTGAATTGACCCCCGATGGGAGGTTATCGGTCGAGTTCAGAAATACTCGTGAATCTTGTTGGAGATGCGGAGCTTGCAAGTGTGGCGCAATAATGACCACCTCTGCTGATGAAGATACTATCGTCTATATTGGTGATGGATATTCAGATGTTTGCCCGATCGAAATAGCCGACGTTGTATTCGCCCGAAGTATGCTCCGTAGCTTTTGTTCGGAAAAGGGGATACCGTACCATCCGTTTGAAGATTTTAATACCGTGAAGGACATATTAAAAAAATATCTTATAGAACGACCAAACTACAAGCGAAAAGAAGCTATGAAAAACCGTAAAAAATTATATGTATTAGAATAATGTACATCCAAGCTGAAATATTCAAGCGATTTCCTGAGATCATCGCCGGACAAAGTACTCGTGAAGGTGGGGTATCGCCTATGCCATTCGGTCTAAATCTTTCTACCCATGTCGGGGATGAATTGGAGAATGTCCTTGAAAACCGTCGTAGATTTTATGAAGCGATTGGTCTATCCCAGGGTTCAACATTGGTGTATCAAAATCAGATTCATAGTGGGAATGTAAATGTCGTTGTCGGCACTGAAGGAATAGTCCCTAATTCGGACGCTCTCATTTCTGCGAAGTCCGGAGTATTTCTGGTGGTAAGTATTGCCGATTGTACTCCGATCTTACTCTATGAGCCCGTAGGAAAGATCATCGGCGCTGTACATGCCGGATGGCGGGGGACAGAACAGCTTGTTGCATTGAATGCTATACGGGCAATGGTCTCGCTCGGTGCGAAGCCAGAGCGTATCTATGCTTTTATCGGGGCTTCAGCATCAGCTCAGCAATACGAAGTCGGTACAGAAGTTGCCACGTACTTTGAGAAGGACTATTATAGCGAACTTCCAAATGGAAAATGTTTACTTGATATTAAGAAAGCAAACCGAGATCAATTGCTTATAGCTGGACTTGCTTTAGAGCAGATCGAAATTTG
>JANYDV010000204.1 GCA_025363505.1 Bacteroidota bacterium | reverse complement strand
GACGAATGTAGAGTGCGCCGATCCCCTTAGGTCCGTGAATTTTGTGGGCAGATATTGAGAGCAAATCTAGATTTAGTTGATGTACATCAATATGTATTTTGCCGAGCGCTTGGACTCCATCACTATGGATCAGAGCATTAGGAGAGGCATGGCGAATCCTTTCGGCAATAGTTCGGATATCATTAATCGAGCCAATCTCATTATTCACATACATTATTGAAGCAAGAGTAAGCTCACTGGGAATTTCATCAATTAGTATGGTACCATCATTATCAATGCCGGAGAAATATGATTGTACCCCGAGTGAGGTAAGGAATTCAGTCGGTTCGAGAACGGCATGATGTTCGATCGGTGAAGTAAGCACTGACAATTCAGAAAGCACTTTCCCTTTTTTTATTTCTGAAAAGATCGCTCCTTTGATAGCATAATTATTTGCTTCGGTACCACCACTGGTAAAAACGATTTCGGCAGAGTCGGCGCCGATGACTTTTGCAATTATAGAGCGTGCTTCTTCGAGCGCAACGTGAGCTTCACGACCCAGCGAATGGATACTCGATGCATTGCCGAACTGTCCGGCGAGATATGGCTCCATCGCGACTCTCACGCGATCATCGAGACGGGTTGTTGCGCTGTTATCAAGGTAGATCATAGCGCACTTAATAGGAAAAACTGCTTCAAAAAGTTGCATGAAAAAACCCGAAGCAAAACTGTGCGTCGGGTTTTTTACCTATACTCACAATTTGAGTATAGGTTTTAGCCACAAATTTGATTAATGTTGAGGGGTAGCGGTGGGGTTTTGTCGAGCACCACGACGAAGTTTTGGCAGTGGGCGACCCGGATGGTTTTCGCGCCATTGTTCGCGTCGTTCGCGTATTTTTTCGCGAACTCGACGGTTAAACTCATGCTCAAATACCAGCAATTTTGCACGCTGGCGCGGATTCAAGACGGATTTCAACTGATCATTTAAATTTCCGTACCGTTGTTCGATCTTATCATTCAATGATTTAATATTGGCTATGGTCGGATCGACATCTCCATCCTTGAAATCACCTTGTGTTAGTTGCACCAGCCGGCGTTCTTCTTCATTGCGCTGTTTTACCAACCCAATGATATCATGTTCAGCAGGTTTATACAGACCAAAGAATTTCTTTGCAGACTCATCATCAAGGTTGAGTGTCTCGCGTAGTTTCTCATGCTTGACCTTTTCAATTTTCTGCATCAACTGTTGTATCTTTTCAGGATCGGCGCGGCGTTCCGGCGGCGGCGGGGTAACATCCTGTTGGTCTTGAGCGAAGACCGACGTTGCAAATACTACGATCGTCGCTGCGAGTAGTATATTGCTCTTCATTTGTCTTATAATAGTGAACATCGTCATCATTTCCTTTCTTATTACAATTATTAGTTCATTGTTCTTATGGTACTGATCACTGACTCAAGTTCTGATTCAGTAAGTGTTGAGTAGTCGATCGGGTCATCGATACTGCCGACCGAAAGCGTTTGGTCGTAGCTTGAGAAATCTCCGGTTTCATTAATGATCTTCTCTTTCAATGAATTTTTAGGTATCGCTGCATAATTTGTCTCTTTGGTGGTAGACAATGTTTTTTTGGTTGTCGTGGCGTTTGCCGCAATGGTCACAGGTTGTTCTGTTGTAGTCTGAACTTGGGGCGTCGTTGTGACGCTCACTGTGGCGGGCTGTGTCACAGTTTGTGTTGCTGCAAGTTGGGGGGTATCGCTTGATCTAAAGATCACAAACGAACCAAGAGCCAGTATTACAATGGCAGTAGTCACAGTAAATGCACGTAGAGCAGAACCCGAAAACCATTCGGAAACGGAAGCAAATATCGAACGTTGTGTGCGCTCTTGTTTTTGCTCGATAGTATCAATAACTCGAACACGAAAATTCGCCCAGTAGCGCTGATCAGGTGCGTCAGAATCTATTGCAGATGTCATCGAACGGAGGTTCGATTCCATACGCTCTAATTCTTGCTCGTTAATCATTTCATCTTGTTTCATTTTATTCTGCCTTTGCTAAGGTCGGGATGTGTAACTCGCCGACACGCTGGACATACTCTGTTATTTTTTTCACGGCATGAAAGTAATTTGCTTTTAAACCGCCGACACTTGTTCCGACAATTGTTGCGATCTCCTCGTATGGCAATTCATCATAAAAGCGCATTACAAACACTTCGCGTTGTTTTGGGGGTAGTGTTTCGATTGCTTTTTCTATCAATGCCGTCATTTCTTTTCGCTGCATCGCTTCATCGGGTTGTGGTATATCCGACTCAAGTATTTCTGCAACGTCATCAAGCTCGACATCTTTGCGGATCTTCTTACGACGTGATTTGTAAATCACGGCATTCATCATGATCCTATACGTCCACGTATAAAACTTTGCATCGCCTCGGAAGCTATCGAGTGCTTCATAGACTTTGACGAATGTCTCTTGCGCTATTTCATCGGCTTCATCGTGATCGCCGCCTACCATTTTTCTCGCGCTAAAATAAATACGTTTCTGATAGCGTTCGATCAAGATCGTGAAACTGACGCGACGCTCGCCCGCTTGAAAGCGGTTGACGATCTCCTGATCGGATAATCCTGCGTATTCTTCACGTAAATTCATCTTACAGGGGAAACGCTCTCCGTCTGTTCTTTATTTCAATCTTCATCACTACCTGTTAGAGCATATAATGCCGAATTGGTTTAATGAGGCAATAGCTTTTTTAAAAATCACTCAAATGCACTATAAAACGTTATATCCCAATGACCTAATGATGGTTAGATTAGTGACATTACGGTGCCGCCTATATCTATTCTGCCCGATCGAATAGCGGCTGTATATGAAGCGAGGTTATTTGGGTAAATCGAGCCGAAGAGGACTTTGCCACCCAAAAGAAGTAATTCCTTGCAGACCAGTGATTGTATTTGAGGAGCATAACCTTTTCCTCGGGAGCTTTCAAATAGGAAATTTTCAATGACGTAATAGCCTTCTGCTCCGAGAACAGACTCTTTCATCGTAATAAAGACTCCGCTGAAAACATTTGCAATTTTTATGAGATATACTTGAGCATTTTTAAGATGGCTTTCAATATCTTCATTGCTTTCTGCTCGTGCAAAATCACTTCGTTCGGGATATTGCTTGTGAAAGAGTGCATACTCATCTCTGTATTGTTGATAGAATGACGAATCAACAGCGCGCTCTATAGTGATGAAATCGTTTACGCTATGGTTCGAAATTTCAGCAATACCACCAAGTAATATCTGTTTATATTTATGTTCAATCGGTATAGAATGTCCAACAATATGAGATGACTGATGGTAGAGAAGTGTCTTCGGTCTGAATATTCTGAATTCATCTTTTACAAAATTACTAATGAATGGCAGCTCTCTAATAGAAGCATTTCTATGTAATAAAGCAACATAAGGTTTTTCAATGTCAAGACCTCGGAAGCGAATTCCTGCAAGAAGTTTTAAACCTGACTCAAATTCAAAATATCGTATTTTGTAATCGTTTGGCGAAGTGTTTTCGACAAAACATTTCTTCTGATATTTTTCTGCAAAATCATTATTTAAACCTCTTTCAATATCATACAAGAGTTCTGTACGCAGATTTTGCTCAATTTCTTTCTTTGTAAAGAATGTGTAAATAACAGGATGGACAACTTCTTCAAGTTCATAATTCAAGAATTCTTGAATAACGTTTTCTTCGATCATCAATTGTATCTTATGATGGGTTTTGTGGTTTTTCTTCTGAAGTAGTCGGGCTACCTAAGAGTATCGCATGAAAACGATCGAAGGCATTTTTTGAATGCTCGTCTTGCTTTTCTTCAAATAAGATCACCAGATTTCGGAGCATTCGCATAAGGATGGTTCTTTGTGATGCAGGACGGATAAATGTTTCATAATAGGGAAGACCTGCTGTATAAAGAAATCGTTTAATATCTTCTTCGCGAAGAATAACACCCCCATTAAATGCATCAATAAATACCGGTTCGGCGGGATTTCCGTCATAGCGAATAAGAAAATGTCCCGGTGTGCTGACACCACTGTACGGAAGTCCTAAACGGTGCGAGGCGACGAGGATATACAACACAGATAATGAGATCGGAATACCGAGCTTGCGATCGAGTACTTGATTGATATAACTATTATCCGCCTCGAGGAAATGTTGGTGATTACCGGCAAAATTTTTTGTCTTAAAAAAAAATTCGTTTGTCGCTCGTAATGACTCAAGAGGTGAATGGATGCCTTTAATGCGGTCATGAAGCATACCGGCAAGTGCATCAAGTTCTGAACGGTAATACTCAACATCCAGCGTCGGAAATCCATACTTGGCAATTAAAAAAACACCATCTTCAAGTGCGCCACGACGTTGTTCTTCAAGTTTGCTCCGAAGCTTGGTGAATTGTTCTGCCAGCACCGCTACGTTCATTTCTTGGGCTATCGTTCGGGCTCGCTGTTGTGCCAGTGGATCGTTGCAATGATCTGCAAATTGTACTAATTGATGAAGTATTGAATTTCCATGTGAGCGTAACCTTGCTTCGACGACTTCTGCGACAGCGGTATCGGGGTCATCAAGCAATGAAAGTAAGGAGTCGATCTCCTGGTTTGGAGGAGTGATGTGTTCTTCAGATGCGCTCATATTAAGAAGATACTATTATAAGAAACTAACGCATAGCCGAGTACAAAACAATCCTGTTTTTAGAGTCTCACATTGCTTTGCATAAACGATTCTTCACCTTCGTCAAGACGCTCAAGTTCTGTTTTGAGATATTCAAAAGCTTCTTGAGGAGAATCACTGAAATGCAATAGCTTCAGATCATCTTGCTCGATCATCCCCATCTCGGCAAGAAATGGTAGATTAATAACTTTCTCCCAGTAAGCCGATCCATAGACAACTATCGGCATTTTCTTTTTAATTTTTCCGGTTTGTACGAGCGTCAAGATTTCAAAAAGCTCATCAACAGTGCCGTAGCCTCCCGGAAAGACTACAAGTGCTTTCGACAAGTACGAAAACCAGAACTTGCGCATAAAAAAATAGTGAAACTCGAAATTCAGCTCGCTCGAGATATAGGAGTTTGGCATTTGCTCATAGGGTAGAGCAATATTAAATCCGATGGTTCTACCACCAGCGAGCATCGCCCCTTTATTTGCTGCTTCCATAATTCCGGGACCACCGCCCGAGCAGATTACATAGCGTTGCTTGAACGTTTTGTTGCGAATGTCTTCGAGGCTGACGAACGGCACATGGTCGCCCTGACTACCGAGGCGTTGATACTGGCGCTCGGCATCGGTGATGGCAACGTGCATCGACCATTCCGTTAATAGTCGTGCAAGTTCGACGGCATCTTCGTAATAATGTGCCATCTTCTCTTGAATGTCAATTCGTTTACGAGCTGAATCAAGTTCATTCTTAATTTCTTGCGAGCTTGATCGTGCGTGCTCAACAAGGTGATCG
>JANYDV010000203.1 GCA_025363505.1 Bacteroidota bacterium | reverse complement strand
GTAGATAATTCTTCCGGCGGTATTACGCATTCAACACTCGTTGGAAGTTATGGTAGCATTCGCACTAATAGTACGAGTAACAGCACAACAATTACAGACGGAGCGGCGATAAGATCAAATTTCGTTCTCAATAGCACTTCTTCTGTAGTTACAAATGGATATGGTATTCTGATCGAAAACCCCACACTTGGTGGCGGCGTACCAAATACAGCGATTGGTACTTATAATGGTGTTCATGTTCAGAATCTGACTGCCGGAACAACAAAACGTGCATTCCTCTACGATGGCACAGGAACAAACGTACCGGTTGCGATTACATCTGCCGGGCAAGTTGGAATTGGTCGTAAAGATCCGACTCAAGCATTAGAAGTTTATAACGGGAATGTCCTTATTTCCAACAATACTAATACAGCCGGGCTTCTTGAACTTACCGAGCCGAGCGCTAGTGGTTCTAACTTTACGGCATTGCGTGCACGAGCACAAGCTGCTGATATAACCTATGATCTTCCTAATACTCAGCCAAGTACTAATCAAGTGCTTACTGCTACCGCCATATCAGGTGCCGGTCCGTATACCGTAACTTTAGATTGGCAAAACGGAGGTGCGTCGTCGGGTTGGTCACTAACCGGTAATGCGGCAACTACGGCTGGCACGAATTATCTTGGTACCACAGATAACCAAGCATTTGAAATTCACGTTTTTGAAACCGATGGCGTTAATAAAGGTAGTAAGCGTGTCATGCGTTACGAACCAAATGCTACCAGTGCAAATATTATCGGAGGCTATAACGGAAATACTATTACATCGGGGGTAGGGTCTGTTATCGCCGGCGGCGGATATTCCGGCAATCAAAATTCTATTGGTGACAACTATGGTTTTGTTGGAGGTGGTGCGAAAAATACTGCGGGTAATTCCGGTAGTGGCAAAACTTTCGCAACCGTTGGTGGTGGCTACAATAATACTGCCTCAGGACAATATTCGATTGTTGGCGGCGGAAATGTAAATAGTGCCAGTGGTACTTCGAATGTGGTCTTAGGTGGCGACGGAAACGTCTCAAACGGGTCGTCATACGCTTCAGTCGTAGGTGGTCATCAGAATTTATCTTCGGCTGTTGGAGCAACGGTAGTTGGCGGAGACATTGATACTGCTTCAGGACAATATTCTTTCGTCGGCGCAGGACAACATAATGTCGCCGCATCACAATACTCTGTAATTTCCGGTGGAAGTACGAACACGCTTTCTTCGACGAGTGATTATTCAGTGATACCCGGAGGTCAGCAATTGAAATTAGGCTCAAATAGTTTTGGTGTAAATATGTCGTCTGCTTCAGATATGACTGCTCAGTCGAACATAGCCTATTTCGGAAATATGAACGTGTGGATCGGAAATACAAACAGTACTTCGCGTGAACTTCGTTTCTATGGGGCTAATGGTAGTGCTACTTATGCAAGTGCACATTATTCTGCTTTCAAAGCCGGGGCACAATCGACAGACATCACCTATACATTACCGACTGCTCAACCTACAGATGTAGGGCAGGTGTTAGGGATCAATACCTCCGGTGCTTCACCGGTTCTGGAGTGGACAGGTGCTTCGAGAGGAACAGTGACATCGCAAAATGCGGCTTATACTGCTCTTTCGAGCGATCGCTTTATTTTTGTTACTAATGCCGGAGCAGGATATAATCTTACTCTTCCAACGGCAGCAAATAAAGGTCAATTGATCACAGTAACAAAGACCGATAATAATGCAAATACGATTACTGTTGTCGCTCCAGCAGGGCAGGCAATTGTGCAGATCGGGACACCTGGGACACTTAATGCGCAAGGGAAGTCAGTAACTCTTGTTGCCGATGGTACTACGACTTGGTATGTTGTTTCTCATGAATAACATCCATGGTTACTTTTCTTGATTAGAACGAGTTTTGATCTCTCGGACGAATATTAGAGTAATAATTGTCCAAAATCAACAAAAATAGCCTTTTACAGGCTATTTTGGTATAAAATTTGATTATATTAGGATAAGGCTCAAAAATGTAGTATTTTTGCACTACCATCGGGTGCAATCATAAGATTTTTTATTAACGAACATAAGGAGTTCAGGAATATGTCTTCACCAAAACAACTAATGCGGATGTTAGCTCTGACAGCGATAGTGACAGTGTCACTTTCGAGCTGTTCGAACAAAGCAACCGAAGAACAGATGAAAAGCCTTCGTGAGCTCGATCAGAGTCGTGATGGGTTACTGCAGGACCTTGATCGCGCGAAAACTACTCTTCGTGATGCACAAGGCAAACTGGCTGCTCAGGACCGTGAATTAGCAGACTGTCAACAACAGACCGCTGCCGTTCGCGAAGGACTAACCCAATGGCCCAATATCTGGTCTGACAGTACTGATTGGAAACCAGCACCGCCGCCGGCACCGCCAATGGTCACAAAGAAGAAACATAAATAATTTAGCCACAAGGAGAAGCATATATGAAAAATATCATAATCTATACTATTGCTCTTGCGGCATTCTGCTTTGTCGGAACTGCATTCGCACAATATCCTGAAAATTTCACGAAAGATCAGGCAGACTCGACGATCAAGTACCGTCGCGCCGAAATTTCAAAACTTCAGGATGAACTGAAAATGACCAATGACGCTATTGCAAAAACGAATTCAGATTTGCAACAACGTATGGCTGATGTCAATGGCTGCCGAGAAGCACTTTACGCCCTATGCGGAAGTGATCGTAACGGGTACAATGCCTATCGCGAGCGTTTAGCACGTGATGAGCAAGAACTCAATACGCTTCGCTCAATGTCACCGGAGATGCTCTCGCAGAACAAAACACGTGTTGATGCACTCGAAAACGAAATTCGTGATATGCGTGGCAACAAGCTCGTTCTCATTCCTGATCATCGTAATCGTGTCACCGTCATGTCAAACAGCTTCATGCAAATGAAAAAGGGCATGGTTCCGGCAGAGGCGTTGTATACCGTTGGTACTTGGAAGAAAGATCGTGATTGCTTATGGAACATTGCTAAAAAGCCTGAGATCTATAACGATCCATTCGCATGGCCAAAGATCTGGCATAATAACCAAGATCAAATTAAGAATCCTGATCTTATCTATCCGGGACAGCAGTTGAAAGTTTCAAAGTCTGCTATCACCGATCAGGATAAAGATCTGACCGGATACCGCCATCGCCGTCATTAAGATATTATTATATCTTCGACACTGAAGATCACAATTGAATTGGCAGGTTTCAAGACCGTCTTTCCGCAACACGGGAAGACGGTCTTTGTTTTTACTTTATACAACCTATGGAAGTAATAGAACGCAAAATTAGAGTTTCGCCGACTGAAGCACAAATGTTATTCGGTCCCAGTGATCAGTTCTTACAATTGATCGAACAACGTTTTGATGCTCGTATTATTGCACGTGGCGATGCGATCTTGTTGCAAGGATCGGCACAAGAAGTGAGTATGATCGAACGAGTATTTAGCGAATTGTCATTTGTTCTTTCGAAAGCACGGACCCTCACCAGGAATGATGTTACAAACGTCATTGATATTATTTCTGCTGGAAAAGAAGTAACTCAAAATGTTGGAGAGCTGGAGTCGATTGTGTTATTCACTCATAATCAACCAATCCGAGTCAAAACCCCAACTCAAATACAATATTACAACGCGGTTAAGAAAAACGACATCGTATTTGCTATAGGACCTGCCGGTACCGGCAAAACATATCTTGCCGTGGCAATGGCAATAGCCGCGTTAAAGAACCGCGAGGTTACGAAAATTATACTTGCTCGCCCTGCAGTAGAAGCCGGCGAAAGCCTCGGTTTTTTGCCGGGTGATCTTTCACAAAAAGTAGATCCATACCTTCGTCCGCTCTATGACGCCGCCGAAGAAATGATGACGGTCGAAAAACTGAAATCGTATGTTGAGCGTAATATTGTCGAAGTAGTGCCGCTTGCCTATATGCGAGGACGCACATTGAATAATGCGTTCGTGATTCTTGATGAAGCACAGAATGCGACGGCAACACAAATGAAAATGTTTCTTACACGTATTGGTAATGGTTCAAAATCAGTTATCACCGGTGATGTGTCGCAGATTGATCTTCCGCCAAAGGTGCAGTCGGGCTTGGTGGAGATTCAAAAGATATTGAAGGGGATTGAAGGTATTGAGATGGTCTATTTTGAAAAGAAAGATGTTCTTCGCCATCGTCTGGTTCGAGACATTATCAATGCGTATGAACACTATCATAATGAAGATGGGACAAACGAGAGAGCTTCATAGTTAACATAGTACGATGGATCTGTTCTCAATAGGTTTTCTGACGATCACATGGCTTGACATCATTGATGTTCTGCTTGTCTCGTTTTTGTTTTATCGACTCTATGTTGCGATGCGTGGCACGATCGCTGCGCAAGTATTTCTTGGGTTGGTATTAGTAATCATCGGCTCGGTGGTCGCCAGAGCAGCTGATATGAAAACCCTCTCGTGGATTTTAAAAACATTAACCGATATTTGGGTGATTGCGCTCATCGTATTGTTCCAACCGGAGCTTCGGCGTTTATTACTTTTCTTGGGTCGGAATCCAATCTTTAAGTTTTTTATTCGAACCGACGTTTCCGAATATGCGGATATTATTGTTCGCGCATTCGACGAGTTGCGACAACGTCACGAAGGAGCATTGATTGTGATTATTCGTACAACAGATATTAAACTCTTTGTCGATACGGGATTGCCGTTGCATGCACAGATTTCCAAAGAATTGCTTGTAAGTATTTTTAACAAGCGAAGTCCATTGCATGATGGTGCGGTAGTTATAAAAGACCGCTATATCGAAGCCGCACGTTGTACTTTGCCATTGTCACAAGTGGAGTCGATCGGAGAAAAAATGCTTGGCACTCGCCACCGTGCAGGACTGGGAATATCAGAGCAAGCCGACGTTGTTACCGTAGTACTTAGTGAAGAGACCGGAGAGTTTGCCTTAGCAAAGAACGGGCGTCTATCGCTAAATTTAACAAGTGATGAATTACGTGATAAGATTACCGAGTCGATCACCGGACATCTTCCTGTACAAGACGCGGTAGCATTATCAGGTCAGGCAAAAGACTATGCGTTTGAATCACGTGAAGGACTTGACAGATAAATTTAAATTCATATTGTTGTATTCATGCTTGATCTGAAATCAAAACGAACATCCGTTCAATCGACCGGGAATCACTTTACACACGAACGTCGACAGATGATTGAGTTTCTTCGTTCGAGAGGTATTACTGATGATCGTGTGCTGCGTGTGATGCAAGACTTGCCTCGCGAAATATTTCTTGATTCGCATTTTGCTGTTCGTTCCTATGAAGACTCTGCACTCCCCATCGGTTCGGGACAGACGATCTCACAGCCTTATACGGTCGCTTATATGACTCAAGCGCTTCGCCTGAAGCCACAGGAGAAAGTATTAGAAATTGGCACCGGCTCGGGGTATCAAGCTTCTGTCCTTTTTGCACTCGGATGTAAAGTATTTACGATTGAGCGCCATATGCCATTATTACAAGAGGCAAAAAAACGCTTTGATCTGCTAGGGTATCATAATATTCTTTCACGAGGTGGTGATGGCTCAAGGGGCTGGGATGAGTATGCACCCTATGATGCAATCATCGTAACAGCGGGTGCGCCCGATGTGCCGGAAACATTAGTAAAGCAACTGAACCCCAATGGTGGAAGACTCATCATACCGGTGGGTTCGTTAGAAAAGCAAAAAATGTATCTTATTGTATCGAATGAAGGAAAGCTCACCGTCACAGAGCTGCCGGAATTTATGTTCGTCCCACTGATTGGGAAAGAAGGTTGGTCACAGGATGACCGAAAATGATCGGATCAATGATGTAGTGATCGATGTCATTGTCGGACCGACGGCAAGCGGTAAGTCCGCTCTTGCACTCACACAAGCACGGGAAGATCATTCGATTGAAATCGTGAATGCCGATGCCTCACTCTTGTACCGGGGCTTTGATATTGGCACGGCTAAGCCATCTCACGAAGAATTAAATGAAGTCAGTCATCACTTAATTGATATTCTCGAACCCGGCGAGACGTTCAGCGCGGCAAAATATTCAAAACAGTCACGAGAGATTGTTCGGGAGATAATAAATCGGGGAAAGAAGCCTCTCATTGTTGGCGGAACCGGCTTTTATATTGATGCATTATTTTGGGGTATTCCTGACGTCGATGTAGAAGAAGAAAAAATTCTTTCCGCACGAAAGCGCTATCATATTGAGCTCGACGAGAAAGGCTTCGAGCGAATGCTCAAGCAACTCGAACCGATTGATATCGCGTTGCATGAGCAGATTACCCGTGAAAGGAATCCCCGACGCTTACAACGAGCTTGGGAGTTTTACTATGCAACCGGTATTCCTCTTGGCGATGCGCGGAAGCAACGGGGTGAATCATTTGAGTATACCCCACGATTTACTGTTTTATTTCCTGAGCGAACTGCGTTGCATCAACGAATAGCAGAGCGTGTAAAAATGATGCTTGCTTCAGGCTGGCTTGATGAAGTTTCGCAATTGCTTGCAAACGGTGTAACGGAGGATATGCCGGCGATGAAAGCGATTGGTTATAAAACTATCGTTGAAGTACTACGAAATAAGCTTTCTATTACTGAAGCGCAAGAGGAAATCATTATACAAACGCGACAATACGCTAAACGACAACTGACCTGGATGAAACGATATGTTTAACGCTGATCATATTACGATCAAATTATATTCCATCAAGTTATTCGCTCATCATGGAGCCTACGAAGAAGAACGCTTAATCGGTAATAATTTTGAAATTGACATTGCCGTCGATATTAAAATGCCCGTAGGTAGTAGTAACGATAATCTCGAAGATACCCTTGATTATGTGAGTCTTGCTAAAATCGTTACGCGAGTATCTGAAGTGAAGCAATATTACCTCATAGAAGCGTTTGCAAATGACATTTGCAAAATGATACTCCACGAACAACCCACGGTTGATAGTGTGACCATAGAAGTAAGAAAACTTAACCCTCCGATGTCTGTCGAAATAGAAAGTGTTGCAATTCTACTAACAATGAGCAGATAATATGCACACGGCGTATATAGGAATCGGCACCAACATCGAGCCACGCCTTTGGCGAATTGAACAAGCTATTGATTCACTCAAAGGGTTAGGTACAATCCTCAGTGTCAGTTCTATTTATGAAACGGCACCCTTTGGCTATACCGAACAGTCTGATTTTTTGAATGCGGTGGTAGGGGTAGAGGTCGATACGGAAGCCGTTGATCTCCATAAGAAATTAAAAGATCTTGAAATGACACTCGGGCGAAACAAACGTGAACGCTGGCATGAACGCGAGATTGATTTCGATCTATTGATATTTGATGAAGAAGAGATAAACAGTGAAAACCTTACTGTTCCTCATCCCGGGATTTCGGCACGCGCTTTTGTATTAGTACCTCTTGCCGAGATAGCTCCGATGCTTATTCATCCAAGTTCTGGTCGGAGTATCGAATCGTTACTTGGCGATTTGGGGGGCGATGTCGCTTCGGCACACGTATATTCGTCTTCAAAACAATGAACTGATTAAACGTGGGAAAGTTAGCTGTGACCAATGACCAAGCATTTGCGTTGAGCCGCTCGACCAAGTTTGACGCTCCCGATATCCGCTATATTGCGGTAGAGGGACCGATCGGTGTCGGGAAAACAACACTTGCCGAATTACTTGCGGAGCGTTTTAAGGCAAATCTTATTCTTGAGCAATACGAGGAAAACCCATTTCTCGAACGCTTCTATCGTGATCGTAAAGGTTCGGCATTCCAAACTCAGCTTTTCTTTTTGCTTTCTCGTTATCGGCAGCATCAGGATATGATCCATACTGATCTGTTCTATGAAAGTATTGTCACTGACTATGTATTTGCCAAAGACCGCATTTTTGCTGAGGTAAATCTTTCTCGCGACGAGTTGAAACTCTACGATGAAGTTCAAGGCGCACTGAGCAAATCTCTCCCGACACCTGATGTCGTCATTTATTTGCAGGGAAGTGTAAGTCTATTGCAACAGAATATTCGAAAGCGCAGTCGAAGTTTTGAACAGGGTATTACGAGGGATTATCTCGAATTATTGGTCAATGCGTATAATGATTTTTTCTTTCATTACCGTGATAGTCGGTTGATTGTTGCAACCTGTGATCAATTCGATTTCCTGGGACGCCCCGATCATTTCGAACAGTTGGTCGAGGCGATAAAGCGTTTCCCATATCCACCGGTCGAGTATATGGTCTCCAGCGACCCCTTCTTTCGGTCGATCGAAGAATAGTGATCAAAACCAAACTACGAAGCGTTATCAGTACCTCATTTGTTGAACAACGACGTTGAAATTCTTTCTTGAAATTGTGTTGTTTGCGGCGATATATTTGATATTCTATCGCAGAATAATCGAACCGTTTATGGAGGGTTTTCGGCATAAACGAAAAAACTACAACGAAGCCTCGCCGACGAAGTCAAAGAATCTCAGTAAAGAAAAGATCAATGACCGACTTGCGGACAACGAGATTATAGACGCGGAGTTTGAAGAGATCAAGTAGCGTTTGAGAACATTGTATTGTAGGATTCTACCATCATTATTTATGCGTACATTCAGTCGTTTTGTTATTGCTATTGTATTTATCGTGTGTTTGATTACAGATACATCTTCAGGAAAAGATGCTACACCTGTTTATCCTAAATCACAATATTCAGGACTCAAATGGCGTTCGATCGGTCCATTTAGAGGTGGTCGTTGTTTGAGTGTGAGTGGGATCAAGGGCAAGCCTCTCACCTATTATATGGGGGCTACGGGTGGTGGAGTTTGGAGAACCGAAGATGGAGGCAATACCTGGTTCCCGATTTCCGATACTACATTCCATTCAAGCTCGGTTGGTGCGCTTGCAATAGCACCAAGTGACCCAAATATCATTTATGTTGGTATGGGCGAGGCTGCGATTCGAAATACGCTCTCGCTCGGTGATGGCATTTATAAATCAACCGATGCCGGAAGATCATGGAAACACATCGGACTTGAACATTCATATTCAATTGGAAGGATAATCATCCATCCAACCAATCCAAATATTGCCTTCGTTGCGGTACTTGGTCAAGTCTTTGGCAAAAATAAAGAACGAGGATTATATCGAACTGTTGATGGCGGTACAACGTGGCAACAAGTCTTATCAAAAGATGACAGTACCGGCGCAATTGATGTAAAATTTGATCCTACAAATCCCGCAATACTTTACACTTCACTTTGGGAGGCAAATCGTACAGCATGGTCGCTGACCAGTGGGGGTGATGGCAGTGGACTCTATAAATCAACCGATGGCGGTACCACTTGGAGTTTGCTTTCACACAATCCCGGAATGCCAAAAGGTATTATAGGAAAAATCTGTATCTCAATCTCTCCGGTGAACCCCGACAGAATTTTTGCGATGATCGAAAATGTACATGGTGGATTGTTTCGTTCGGATGATGGAGGAAAAAAATGGTCGCAAATCGATACAAACAATAATCTCACACAACGCCCTTGGTATTTTAGTGGAGTATTTGCTGACCCCAAAAATCAGGATGTGGTCTATGTGATGAATGTTGAATTTTGGAAATCAGTTGATGGTGGACACTCCTTTTCAAAGGTAGGGCAAGAACATGGTGATAACCACGATATGTGGTTTAACCCCGAAAATTCGGATAATTTTATTATTGCCAGTGATGGGAGTGCTGCAATCACATTTAATGGCGGGCAGACATGGTCAAAACAATCGCTGCCGACCTCACAATTTTATCATGTCAATCTTGACAATGATTTTCCGTATAATATTTATGGGGCGCAACAAGACTGGGGCTCGATCAGAATATCAAGCAGAACGACCGGTGGTGCTATCGGAAGGAATGATTGGTATGGGGTAGCCGGTGGCGAGGCAGGATATATCGTCCCCGACCCAAATAACCCGGACATCACCTATGGTGGTGAATATGACGGTCAATTAAGCAAGTACACCAAATCGATAGATCAATATCAAGCGATCTCGGTGTACCCTGAGTCAGGACTTGGTGAAGGGTCTTGTATGAAAAAATATCGATTCCAGTGGACGTTTCCGCTTTCGTTTTCTCCTTTTGATTCAAAAACGATTTATGTAACATCCCAATTTGTTCATCGCACAACTAATCAAGGGCAGAGTTGGGAAATTCTCAGTCCGGATCTCACAAGAAATGAAGGCGAAATGCAATGCTCAAGCGGTGGACCCATTACGAAAGATAATACCGGCGCTGAGACTTATCCTGACATTTTTGCATTTGCCGAGTCACCAATAAAAAAAGGATTATTTTGGGCAGGGACGGATGATGGGTTTGTCCATATCAGTACTGACGAAGGAAAACATTGGCAAAAAGTGACGCCCCCATCATTACCTCAATGGGCAATTATTTCTATCGTCGAGCCCTCGCATTACGATGCCGGAACTTGCTATGTCGCTGCGCATCGCTATAAATGGGATGACAGACACCCGTATCTTTTTAAGACAACTGATTATGGTGCATCATGGAAACAAATAACCGATGGTATTGGTGAGAACGCATTTACCAGATGTGTTCGCGAAGACCCGCATCGTCGCGGATTATTATATGCCGGTACGGAGACAGGAATTTACGTTTCTTTTAATGATGGCAGCTCTTGGCAATCATTGCAATTAAATTTACCTATCACGCCTATTCACGATATTCAAGTCCAAGCACGTGACAATGATCTGGTGATCGCAACTCATGGAAGATCGTTTTGGGTACTCGATGACATTACACCACTGTATCAACTCGATGACGCAATCGCATCATCAAAATATCATTTATTTGCTCCGAGAAAAACTTTACGTATCGACGGCGGGGCAGCTGACACTGCCATCACCGAAGGACAGAACGCTCCGAATGGTGCGATCATCAGATATTTTCTTAAAGAAAAGCCTGCCAGCGAACTTCGTTTGCTCTTTCTTTCAGATCAGGGTGACACCATCATTTCGTATTCGAGTACTAAAGATAAAAAAGGTGAGCCGGTCAAGATAAAAAAAGAATTTTACGAAGACTCACAGATCAAACGTCCCGGCATAATTCCTGCAGATTCCGGAATGAATGTTTTTGTGTGGGATTTGCGATATGCTGATGCTCTTGAAGTTGATGGGGGCTTAATCTTGCAGGGCTCACTGAGCGGACCCAAAGTAACTCCCGGTAAATATAGTGTTCGATTGTTGCAAGGAGATACACTGCTTGGTGAGCAACAATTAGACGTATTTGAGTACCCTAAAATAGCGGTAGCGCAATCAGATCTTTTACAACAGAGAGAATTGTCATTAAAGATTCGTGATGAACTATCATCGATCCATAAGACCGTCAATCGTCTTCGGAAGATCAAAGGAAACATCGATGGATATTTGGCGGGATTTCATGATACAATTGAAGCAAAGCCACTCAAAGACGCGGCGAAACCAATTTTGGATACTCTGGGAAGAATAGAAGATGAGTTAATACAAAAAAAGATTAAAGCAGGTGAAGATGTGTTGCGATTCCCGATCGGGCTCAATGATAAGCTTGCTATCTTATATGATGTCGTCAAAAGCGCTGACGCAAAGCCAACCCAACAAGACTACGATGTCTATCAAACGCTTTCGACAGTAGCCGACCGTCAGTTCACAATAATGTCACGGATGGAAACGACGATCATTCCGGCATTTAATGTATTAGCAGAGCGTCATCAACGACCTGCAATTGACTTAAAATAATACGAACCATGCGCATTGCAGCAATTGATCTTGGGACGAATTCATTCCATCTTGTCATTGCCGATACCACACCGAACGGTTCGTTTCGTGTTGTAGCGAGCGAAAAAGATATGGTGCGCTTGGGTGAGAGCGGTGCGGATATGAAATACCTCACCCCAGAGGCAATGGATAGGGGTATTGCAGCCCTCCGGCGTTTTAAGGCAATTATTGATGCGAGAAAAGTAAAAGAAATCAGAGCCATTGCCACGAGTGCTATTCGTGAAGCAGAGAATCAAGATGAATTTATTCGAAGGGCTCGTGTAGAAATTGGAATTCGTATTGATGTGGTCTCTGGGTTCGAAGAAGGGCGTCTGGTGTATCTTGGAGTCTTGCAAGCACTACCACTTTATTCAAAACGTACATTAGTGTTTGATATTGGTGGGGGGTCGACCGAGTATGTGCTCGGTGAGCGTGGCAACCCAAAATATATTACGAGTCATAAACTTGGTGCAATCCGATTAACCAAACATTTTAGACTTTCCGAGCGACCCAGTTCTAAAGACATCGAAGCAGCGCGGAATCACATCATCGGAGAACTTGCTCAAACAGCACGTGAGGTCACAAAATTGGGATTTGAGGTAGTTGCAGGTTCAAGTGGTACGGTACAAGCAGTGGCATCGATGATTGCATTAACCCGCAAGCAAGTAGGTGCGAGTTCGTCATCTCTTCGACTGAATAATTTTACGATCGACTACGGAGAAGTTCGAGAAATAGTCCGCCGGCTTATTGCGGCGCCAACGATTGCCGAAAGAAAACGAATTCCCGGTCTTGACGAAAAACGCGCTGATATTATTTTAGGGGGTGCATTGATTCTCGAAGAATCGATGAAGATACTTGGTGTTAAGAAAATGCTTGTGAGTAACTTTGCACTTCGCGAAGGAGTGATTTACGACCATATCAGACACCATCGTAGTAGTGATGGGACTGCCCATAGGAAGATCATCAACATCCGTGAACAAAGTGTGCGGCATCTTGGAACACTTTCTATCTATGATGAAGCTCATGGCGAACAAGTAGCGCGTCTGGCACTGTCAATATTTGACCAGACAAGAAAACTCCATCGTCTTGGTCCAAAAGAACGAGAATATCTTTTTTATGCCGCGTTACTCCATGACATTGGTTATCATATTTCTCATTCGGAGCATCATCTTCATACGTATTATATTATTAGTCATTCCGATCTCTTGGGTTTTACCAATGAAGAAATCGAGATTATTGCCAACACCGCAAGGTATCATCGAAAATCACATCCAAAACTAAAGCACGAAGGATTTTTGATGCTCGATCGTGATGAGGATAGAGAGTTGGTCAGGAAGCTCTCAGCCATTTTAAGAATTGCCGAAGGACTTGACCGCGGAAACATCGGTATCGTTCGAGCCGTAGATTGCACTGTCGGATCGGTCAAAGTCGAAATGCAATTACGCCTCAAGCGCGGCTTGCAACGTGATGCCACCTTAGAAATATGGGGAGCCGACCGTAAGAAAACTCTGTTTGAAGAAGTCTATGGACGGAAGGTGCGGTTTTTGAGCTAAAAACGCCATTCTTTGCTTCTGCCGGACATTGTTATTCCATAAAAAATATGAGATTCTGAAATAGTATGGATTTCGGATTGTACTATCCGAGTGTATTCATAGTGCATATTTCATATTTCATCGAACATATACATTGCTAACTATGCTGAAGTTTATACAAAAAGTATTTGGCTCGAAGAACCAAAAAGATGTGAAAAGCCTACTTCCGATCGTTGATCAGATCAACGAAGAGTATGCAAAACTCGCATCGCTTTCCGATAGCGAGCTCCGAGAGAAGACTAACGAGTTTCGCGGACGTATTCGCTCAGCCATTGGAGAAATGGAAGATGAGTTGGTTCGACTCCAAGAAGAATTGAAGCAAGACATCCCTCACGAAGAACGGTTGAATGTTATTGATCGTGTTGCTGAGCTTGAAAAAGATATTTATTCCGAGACCTCGGCGATGCTCGATGAACTTTTACCGGAAGCCTTTGCTGTAGTCAAAGATGCTTGCCGTCGTCATTGTGGCAAAACATGGTTAGCCGGTGGGCAAGAAGTGCGATGGGATATGATCCCTTATGATGTTCAGCTTATCGGTGGTGTGGTACTCCATCAAGGCAAAATTTCGGAGATGGCAACCGGTGAAGGAAAAACCCTTGTTGCAACACTTCCATTATATTTGAATGCACTTGCAGGCAAAGGTGTACATTTGGTTACGGTGAATGATTACCTTGCGTTGCGTGACTCTGAATGGATGGGACAGATATTTGAATTTTTGGGACTGACTGTTGGTAAGATCTTACAATCAATGCAACCCTGGGATCGTAAGCCGCAATATGCAGCTGATATTACCTACGGGACGAATAACGAATTCGGTTTCGACTATCTACGTGATAATATGGTCACGCAGGTCGAAGATATGGTGCAACGTCCACATTACTTCGCTATCGTTGATGAAGTGGACTCCGTGTTGGTTGACGAAGCACGTACTCCGCTAATTATTTCCGGTCCTGTCGAAGCGTCGGAACATAAGTTTGATGAGTTAAAGCCAACAGTTGAACGCTTAGTGAATGCGCAGAAAAGTTTGGTTGCAAAGTTCATAGCTGAAGCAGAAGAACTTCTGAAAACCGGTGATGCCGATAAACGCAAAGAAGCCGGTGTGATGCTGGTGCGTGCCCAACACGGTATGCCGAAGAATAAGCGTCTAATGAAGATGTTCTCCGACGGGGATATGCTTAAATTGATGCAGACCACCGAACTCGAATATATGCGTGATAGTAATCGGAACATGCATCTGATTGACGAGGAGCTGTATTTTATTACTGAAGAAAAAAATCATCAGATCGATATTACCGAGAAGGGAAGAGATTTTCTTGCTGCCGGAGGCACTGACCGCGATTTGTTTGTGCTCCCTGATATTGCCACAGAGCTATCAATACTCGATAGCAATGTGATGAGTGCGCAAGAAATTCAACTCAAGAAAGATGAACTGACCCGCGTCTATGCCGATCGTTCTGATCGTTTACATACAATCTCACAGATACTCCGTGCCTATTGCTTGTATGAAAAAGACGTTGAGTATGTGGTTCAAGACGGCAAGGTAATGATCGTGGATGAATTCACGGGTCGTATGCTTCCCGGCAGGCGCTACTCAGAAGGTCTGCACCAGGCAATTGAAGCAAAGGAAAACGTCCAAGTTGAGCGTGATACGCAAACACTTGCGACCGTTACGCTTCAAAATTATTTCCGACTCTATAAAAAACTTGCCGGTATGACAGGTACTGCTGAAACTGAAGCAGGAGAGTTCTATGAAATTTATAAATTAGATGTTGTCGTCATTCCGACAAATCGCGTAGTAAAACGTGATGACCGCAACGACAATGTCTATCGCTCAAAACGGGAAAAATATAATGCATTGATCGAAGAAATTCAGGAAATGATCAAGATCGGTCGTCCGACACTTGTTGGTACGACGAGTGTTGAAGTTTCCGAAACCATCGCTCGAATGCTGAAGCGAATGAACATTCCCCATAATGTTCTTAATGCAAAACAAAATGCTCGCGAAGCAGAGATTATCTCGAATGCCGGGCAGAAGGGTGCCGTAACGATTGCAACGAATATGGCAGGTCGTGGTACGGATATTAAACTCGCCGCTGGCGTTGCCGATGCCGGCGGATTGCATATTGTCGGTACAGAGCGTCACGAAGCACGGCGCATTGATCGCCAGCTTCGCGGTCGTGCCGGGCGTCAAGGCGATCCGGGGTCGTCGCAGTTCTTTATTTCTCTTGAAGATGATCTCATGAGGTTATTCGGATCTGAACGAATCTCAGGAGTGATGTCGAAGATGGGAATGAAAGAAGGCGAAGTCATCAATCACTCAATGATCACGAAGTCGGTTGAGCGTGCTCAGAAAAAGATTGAAGAAAATAATTTTGCTACTCGCAAGCGTTTGCTTGAGTATGACAACGTGATGAACTCACAACGCGAAGTGATCTATGATCGCCGTCGCCATGCGCTCTATGGGCAACGTCTCAAAGACGAGATCTTTGAAATGATCGACGAAAGTGTTGCCGAGATCGTTGAAGCAAAATATGATCAAGGACTCTATGATGAGATTCACGCCGAGATCTTGATGCGTTTTATGGCAGACGTGCTGATCGATCGTGAGGCATGGGCAAAAGCTGGTAAAGACGGGCTGACTTCGCAGATTATTGAAGAAGTAAAAGCATTCTACAATCGCAAAGAAGACCAGCTTGGTCATGATATTATGGCTTCGCTTGAGCGCTTTGCAACATTGCAGGTGATCGACGAAAAATGGCGCGACCACCTCCGCGAAATGGATGAATTGAAAGAAGGCATTGGTCTTCGTGCTTACGGACAAAAAGATCCGCTAATTGAATATAAACAAGAAGGTTTTAGAATGTTTTCTCAGATGCTTGGTTTTATTCGCGACGGTGTTTTGGATATGGCATTCAAACTTTATCCTACTGTCGATCAACAAGCACCCGACCAAGCTGCAAAACGAATGATGCCTTCCCGACCTGCTTCATCACGCAGAGTTACTGCCAGCAAACCCGATTACCATTCAACAATGATGGCGTCACCGGAGATGGCTTCGGAAATGGGTGAGCCTACAATGCCGCAAGCACCGCGGCAGATGGCACCGCAAACTCCGATTAGGGTTGCACCTAAAGTAGGAAGAAATGATGCATGTCCTTGCGGCAGCGGTAAAAAATATAAAAATTGTCACGGTGTGGGACAATAAAATTACTAATGTTATTGCGACACTCAAACTGCCGAGGCTCTCTAAAAAGCATTGAATATATCATTCTCTTTTTTTTAGAATTACCTCGGCTGATGAGGCAAACTAACTCAGGTATTTTTCGCATCGGTCTCGCTCTACTTTGTTCTGTGTTCATGTTATCTTGCAATCGAGGTATTGCCCCGAATGTATTACGTTTCTCACATTTTTGGAGTGAACCCGGTCAGCGAGTAGTAATGGATTCTGTTATTGCCGATTTCAAAAAAGAAAATCCTGATATCGCAGTCGAAGTTTCGGAACTCAGTTGGAGTGATGGTAAGACAAAGTTAATGATCAACTTTAATGCCGAGACTGCGCCGGATGTGATAGAATTTGGAAGTGATTGGATTTCGGAATTTTCGGCAAGCGGAGTGCTCGAAGATCTTTCCTACATGACTTTGCTCAAATCTCGATTTGATTCTACTCCCGAATATTCACGGATTCCGGGAGTATGGCAAAGTAAAAGTTATGCACTGCCATGGTTTGTTGATACAAGAGTGCTTTTTGTCAATAAAAATCTGATTGCGAAAGCCATCGGGGAAGATTCGACAAGTGATGATCTATCCAGTTGGGATAAAATGTATCAGCTTGGGAAAAAAATTAACGGGTTGCCTGATGCCAGAGGCATTGGTGTGAATGGATCGGACGCCCATCGTCTATATAAAAAAATCTTGCCACAATTTTGGTCAAACGGAGGTGAGATTCTTGATAAGACTGGTAAGCCCTCATTCGCTACGAAAGAAAATATTGAGGCACTGACGTTCTATGTTAAGCAACTGGATGTCGGTGTGCTTGAAACACAAAAGAACCTTGATGATCTTTTTAAGCGAGGTAAATTAGGAATTCTCTATAGTGGTGCGTGGCTCTTGAAACCACTTGCAAAAGCTGACTTTCAATGGTATTGTGTACCATTCCCGGGGAATAGCAGTCACTCAGGTGTATCGTTCGCCGGTGGTGAGTATCTCTCGATCAATGCACATTCATCATTCTTCTCGTACGCTGGAATGATTCAATCTCCACGACGGACAAATTTGAGTGAGAAGCTATTCAAAGACTTGGTCTTCTTAAG